>DASYEA010000454.1:0-3332 GCA_036499265.1 Schlesneria sp.
GCCGGGCTTTTTTATCATCAGACGAAACGGATTTCAGAGACCCGTCTTCAGTCGTCGTGCTTTACGTCGCTTGATCTTCCACCGACGATCTCGCTTCTGCTTTGTTGTGAGCTTCACTTTCATGGCAATACCGTTTCTGTCCATATTCAGGTTGAAGGCTGGCCAGACCGATGGGCAAGCCGTGAGGAACGAGCCACACAAGGTAGCAGACGATCCGCGTTGAGAAAAGTCAGGCGGCCAGCTTTGTTCCCGGTCTGCCATACTTTCAGAGGCAGTCGTCGTGTAAACTGAGAGTTTGACGACGATGGAATCAGTCCGTTCCCAGCCCGCCGCAAAATCGTAACGCATTCCATTGCAATGCTTTCCGTGTTCTAGAGTTTGTCGTGTACATGTCCAATTCCCCCACGTCCTCTGTCCGATCCTGGCTGGCGCAACTGCCACCGCTCCGGTATCGAAATCTGCCTCTCACCTCGCGTTATTCATTGTCGCCGCTGGCGGGCTATACGAATCTGCCGTTCCGACGAATCGTCCGCGGTCTGGGAGGGGTCGGGCTGGGAACGACCGACCTGGTGAATGCCCGAGGACTACTGGATGGCGGGCCGAGGACTTTGCAACTGATCGAAACCTGCCCGGAAGATCGGCCGTTCGCCGTGCAGATCTTCGGTCACGATCCGATCGTCATGCGCGATGCGGCTCAACTGCTGCAGGCTCGCGGTGTCGATTCGATCGATATCAATATGGGTTGCCCAGTCAATCGAATTACGAAAGTCGGAGCCGGGGCCAGCCTGATGTGCCAGGTCGACAGCACGATCGAACTGGTTCGCACGGTCGTCGAATCGGTGTCACTGCCAGTGACCGTGAAGATGCGATTGGGGTGGGATAGCCAGCAACTGACGGCACCAAAGTTCGCTCGCGAGTTCGAGCAGGTCGGTGTGGCTGCCGTCGCCATTCACGGCCGCACGCGCGAACAAGGATTCAGCGGCACCGTCGATCGAACAGGCATTCGCAAAGTTGTCGAAGCCGTCGAACGCATCCCCATCATTGGCAACGGTGACATCCGCACGATTGCCGATGGCGAGCGGATGTTTGCCGAAACAGGTTGTCACGCGATTTCAATCGGACGCGGGGCTCTCGCCAATCCGTGGCTGTTCCGCCAGTTTGTGGAATGGGAAACGACCGGTGAGATCGAGTCGTCGGGGTCGTTCGACGATCGACTGGAATTGCTGCGACGACAGTTTGGCTACGTGATCGAGCAACGAGGGATCGAGCGTGGAATCAGTTCGTTCCGAAAGATGGCTCACTGGTATCTGAAGGCGATGCTCGTCCCAGCAGCGTTGCGAAATCAACTTCAATCGGCGAAGACATGCGCGGAGTTTGAAGCGACGCTGGTCGACATCACCGCCAATGGCCCTGCTCGAGGGAGTCGAACAGGCATTCTGCCAGACCTTTACATTCCGGTTCCCGCGGGGCCCAACGAAAACTGGTAGGCGGATATGTCCGAGAGAACGATTGAAAATGTCGCCTGCACAGTATGCGCCTGCATCTGTGACGATCTCAAAGTGACAGTCCGAGACGGTGTCATCACCGCCGCAGAACACGCCTGTTGCCTCGCCGAACCGTGGTATCTGAGCCCCTGGACATCTGCGGCCCCGTCGGTTCAAGTTCGAGGTGTTGAAGCCACTTTCCAGCAAGGAGTCGAGGCTGCGGCAGCGATCTTGCGTGAAGCCCGCGCTCCGCTCATTTTCGGATTGTCAAAGAGCAGCACCGAAGGCCAACGAGCGGCAGTCGCGCTGGCAGACAAGCTGGGTGCGACGATCGACACGACCGCGTCAGAAGGACACGCCCCTTCAATTCTCGCGCTGCAACAAGTGGGTGAATCAACCTGCTCGCTCGGTGAAATCCGGAATCGTGCCGACCTTGTCATCTATTGGGGAGCCGACCCCGTCACGTCGCATCCACGTCATATGGAGCGATACTCGATGGACGCACCGGGGATGTTGACGCCAAACGGTCGCGCTGATCGCACACTGGTTGTCGTCGACTCTGCCAGCAGCAAAACTGGGGACGGTGCCGACTGGTTTCTGAAGATCGATCCTGGCAGCGACTTTGATGTTCTCTGGACGTTGAGGGGCCTGCTACAGGGCGTTGAGCCCAACCCCGGCCAGCCCGTCGGTGCCCCACTCGATCTACTGAAGCGACTCGCGGAGATGATGAAACACTGTCGTTGCGGTGTCATCTTCTTCGGATATGGGGTGGCTCAGCATCCGATGGGGCATCGCAATGTCGAAGCCCTGCTGCGATTAGTGATCGATCTGAATCAATTCACACGATTCCACGCGCGTCGGTTACGCAATGTGGGCGATGTATCGGGAGCGGATAGTGTCCTCTGCTGGCAGACGGGCTATCCGTTCAGCGTCAACTTGGCACGGGGGTATCCACGCTATAACCCCGACGAGTATTCGGCGGGCGATGTCCTGGAAAATAAAGAGGCCGACGCATTGGTCCTGGTGGGAACCGCGCGAGTCGACTCGTTCTCGCCCGCCGCTCAAGACCATCTGCGCAGCATTCCGACCATTGTCCTAGACGGAATTAACGCCAAGATCACACGACCACCGACGGTTCTGTTCACAACGGCCACCTACGGAATCCATATTCCAGGGACGGCCTACCGCATGGACGAAATCCCCATCCGCCTGCGCCCGTTAATCGACACCAACCTGCCGAGCGACGGCGATGTTCTACGAGCCATCCAAGCGGCACTTTAGCGATACTGCGGGCAATCGCGACCGCAACGCATTGCTCGCCTTCTGCTTGAGATCACGATGTCGAGGGGAATTGACATTCACAAAATCGCCTCGTAGTCTAAGCGAACTGCCGACTCATCAGCAGATTGTCTCCGTAGCTTAATTGGATAGAGCGTTGGCCTCCGAAGCCGAAGGTTGTTGGTTCGACTCCAACCGGGGACATTTTGATGTAGTAACGACTTGCTGCGAAACCGAAGAACGCCAAAAGAGCCGTGTCAGAGAAGGTTGTCAGAGTTCCGTGCTTGTAAACCCCTCGCCTGTGTCACCAGACGAGGGGCGTGAGAGCCGCAACCTCTGGTACGTCCAGATCGACGGCGCTCAGCGCAACCTCGGTCCCGACTAGGAAGCCGTCTTTAAGGCCTGCGCGACAAAGGTAGCTGGAAATCTCATTGTCGCTGTCGAGCTTCTCTCGAATCGACTGCGGCAAAGGCAAGTCAATGTAGGTCGGGGCTACTCCGTACTGGCGCTTGAGTCGCTTGTTGAAGATCCAGAAGCCCTCACCGCCGAGCATCAAGTGCATGCCGGTCA
>DASYEA010000455.1:0-8820 GCA_036499265.1 Schlesneria sp.
GGAAGACTACATGCTGGAAACGGCGATGTTGAAGGTTTACAGCACCGAAGCGCTCTGGACGATCGTCAACGACGCCTTCCAGATTCATGGCGGTGCGGCCTACTTCTGCGACAACCCGCTTGAAAGGATCTTGCGAGACGCGCGAATCAACCAGATCGGCGAGGGGGCCAACGAAGTGCTGACATCGTTCATCGCCCTGGTGGGAATGCGCGAGCCGGGTGAACGGTTGAAGGGGGTCTGGGATTCATTGCCATTCAAGAATTTGTCACTACTCGGGAAGTTTGTGACGGAAGAAATATTACGGCGATTTGTTTCGCCGACTGTGCCCGTGCAGAGGCCGACGCTCGCTTCGCGGGCTAGCACTCTGAGTCGACTGATTTGGTCCTTCGGACTGGCAGTGGAACAGGCACTGATGACGCATCGCGAAGAGATTCTTGAGAAGCAGCTTGTTCAAGAGCCGATTGCCTTGGCGGCGATGGAACTTTACGCATCGATCTGCGTGCTGGCCCGGCTGGATGCGGAACGATCGATGACACCGCTTGACCCGGCGGCCGATCTGTTTTTACAGCAGTCGGCTCGACGAATTCGACAGGCATTGCGGCAACTAAAAGACAATGACAACGTAGCGATTGATAAAGCGGCGCGAGGCATGTTGGCCCGGTAAGGTGTGGCCGCTTACCACTCGCCAGCGATCCAATCGAGAGGGACACATTCTTCGACGCCAGTTCGGTACTTGGAGAACGATGTCATGAGCAATTGCTCTTGTTCAACGAGTTGCCGGAAGATGACGGGCATGACGACTTGGAATTTCAGTTCCAGGATGCGCTGATTTTGCAGTAGGGAGATGCCTTCGAGTGGGCGGTCAGGGACTTGCCAACCATTCGCAAGACAACCCGCCAGACTGTCATCTATGGTCAGTCGCATCGTGCCGTTAATCGTGGTGCCGACGCGAGCGAACCGGCGGTACGTCATCTGGCAGACCGGGCGAAGGGCGTGCTCCTCGAGTCGTTCTCGAAACCAGGCTCCATCCCATTCGGGATCGATCGCGCCGGTCGTTCGGTGTTCGATGTTGACATCATCGATTGAAACGCGATGCTTGCGAACCAGGCCTTTACGCTTTTGCTTCACTTCCAGCCAGACCTTCGAGTCGGTGCCATATCGCCGCAGTCGGTACTTCCGTCGCTGATAGAGTTCGGAGCGATGAAAGACATCCATATTTGGCGTGTCGAGGTATAGGCTGTTAACTTGGTAGCCGTCTCCATGAGTGCCACCGGCATGGGGGTCGGGATTCAGGTGGGTCCGAGCCCACTCCATGATCCGACTGGCTCGGTCTTCATCGATTAAGAACTTCAGTTCGTACGCACCATGCGGTTTTGCCGCAGAGGCCGCTGAAAGAGTTTGCTCCAATTCAGCAGGTGAAACCACACTCACGACGCCATTCATCGGGGCTGCGTCACTCATCCGTCGAGCGACACTTCCTGGTGAAATCAGAGTGCCATCCGACGCTTGCTGAGAAAGCGAAAGAGATGGGCCACGTCCATGGGCTGAATCAGGGCTTCCAGTCATTGTCGGCACCTTTCACAATCTGTATCCGGAGCACTGGCGAAGGAGTATAGGGGATCAAACACCCTTCGTGAACTTTTGTTTCGATTTTCAGAAGCGAACGAAAGGTGAAATGTTCCCGAATTCTTGTCAGTCTCGTTGATCGTCGTGATGGGCGAGTGGGCCATAGACAGGTCGATCATGGTCCGATTCGTCGCGTTCTTGCCCGGCGGCGGCTCGTGGGCCGAACTCGCGTCGATCGCGTTCAGGGCCACCACGACGCGGTCCTGAATCCGAATCGCCGTCTCGTCCAGGACGGCCCTCAGGTCTCATTTCGGGGCGACCGCGACCAGGTCCCCATGGAAAACCAAACATTCCGCTTCGGCCAGGCCCATGGCCTTGTGGGCCAAATTCTGGACGACCTCGACCGTCGCCATGTGGTGGGCCGGCGTCAGAATGATCGCGGCCGGGGCCGCGCCCTATGGAGCCCATGCCGGGGCGATCTCGATCCGCGCCGCGTGGAGGTCCGAATTCCGATCGCCCATCGCGATGAGCCATGGGGCCTGAGTCGTCGCCGCCACGTCCGGGGCCGCGTGATTCTGCTCCGCGACCAAAGCCAGGGCCACGATCGTGTTCTGGACGAGCGTCATGTCGATCTTCGCGACCCGATTCCCGAGATTGTGGTCTACCTTCAGGGCGACCATGTCCGGGTCCATCATGTCGCGGGCCAAAGTCGGGCCGTTGATGATGTCGAGGCATGTCTGCATGAGCATGACGCTCGGAGTTCATCCCGCGTGGGCCGAAATGTGAGCCACCGTGGCCATCTCGTGAACCGAAATGATGTCCATGCATCGCGCCACCATGTTGTGGACCAAAATCGGGACGCTGATGATAGCCGTAGCCACCGGCGTGATGTCCAAAATGGGGTCCGCCGCGGCCGAACTGACCACGATGCGAACCGGACTGGGGACCGTGATGAGTTCGTTGTGGGCCGAATCCGTGACGATGTGTTGAACCATGTCGTGGGTCGAATCCAGAGTGGTGACGACCGTATCCACTGGCATGATGTCCAAAGTGAGCCCCGCCGTGTCCGAATGGGCCGCGGTGTGCACCGAACTGCGGTTCGTGATGACGGCCTTGTGGGCCAAATCCGTGATGGTGCATCGAACCATGGCGTGGGTCGAAACCGGTGTGGCGACGACCGTATCCACCGGCGTGATGTCCAAAGTGAGCCCCGCCGTGTCCGAGGTGGCCGCGATGTGTGCCGAACTGCGGTCCGTGATGGCGGCCTTGTGGGCTGAATCCGTGATGATGCATCGAACCATGTCGTGGATCGAATCCGGAATGGTGGCGACCGTATCCACCAGCGTGATGTCCAAAGTGGGCCCCGCCGTGTCCGAACTGGCCGCGGTGTGTGCCGAACTGCGGTCCGTGATGATGGCCTTGTGGCCTGAATCCGCGATGGTGCATTGAACCATGTCGTGGGTCGAATCCGGAATGATGACGGCCATACCCGCCGGCACGGTGTCCAAAGTGAGCCCCGCCGTGACCGAATTGGCCGCGGTGCAAGCCGAACTGCGATCCGTGATGTTGATGATGGGGGCCGAAACTCGGTCGGCGATGACTTGGGCCATCTTGACGTGCGTGAGCATCAGAATTGGGTCGCCCACGGCTGGGGCCTCGCTGCGCAATTGCAGGGGGACGGTGTCCTGGACCGCGATCCATGCCTGGTCGTCCGCGACTTGGGCCACCTTGACGAGCCTGCGGTCCCGCTTCTCGATGTCCACGATCCGGGGCAGCGGCGCGTTGGCTTTCTTCATGGCCTCGATGAGGACCGCGGGGTTCTGGTGATGCTTCCGGGCGGCCTCGACCTGAGCCGCGTGCTTCGTCCCGGTCACTTCGTTCTGGTCGCGCTGGCCGACCCGCTTCAGGTCGGTCGCGCTGTGGACCACGTTCGCGGTCGCCGTCACGGCTGAGTCCTCGTGGTGGGCCAGCCTCTGGAGAGCGATCTGGACCGCCGCGGCGTGGGCCGCCTTCTGATCGTGATTCTCGGCGTTCGTCGTTTCGACCTCGTTCTGGTGTGGCTGAGTCGGCTTGTGCGAATTCTCGATTCGCGGCGGTAGCCGGAGTCTCGATTGATTCGGGTGCAGTGTTCTCGGATTGGATGGCAGACGCGGGGCTGTCTGATTCCTGTGCCCATCCGGGGGCGGTCGCTAGCAGGGCAGACGCCATGGCGGCTGCAATGCTCAGGATTGTGCGGCGCATACAATACTCCTGAAATGTTAAAGGAACGGTATCTCTGCTCCTCAACTGGAGTCAGCAGCTACCAGAATGGTCACGAATCCGATGGAGAAACCGCCGCGTCGCAGTGAATATTTCTGTCAAAAATTCGTCGTAACCTATTGCCAGGCTGAATTTCCCTGCTTCGACGGCGGAAACGAGACTCTCCATGAGAATTGATATAGCCGCGCGGCTAAAGTTGACGTGAATTGGGACCTTAATTTTGTCTTCATTTCGACGGCGGTTTTCGATTCAGCCAAGTTACCATATGGGTAAACGAAACATCGCAACCAAAAGAGCAATTCATGGAGTCGAATGTCGAAAGCCTGATTCAATTGGCCCGTGGCGGCGACCAGGCCGTGTTAGGGCAATTGCTGACCTCTTATCGGAACTACCTGCGCTTGTTGGCGAAAATTGAAATTGGCAAACGACTGCAGGGCAAAGTGGATGCCTCGGATGTCGTTCAAGAGACATTTCTGGAAGCTCATCGACACTTCCCCAATTTTCAGGGAGACGTTGGCGGCCAACTGACGCAATGGTTGCGAGCGATCCTGGCTGCCACACTGGCTAACACTGTTCGCCGCTATCTGGGGACGCAAGCTCGCGATTTGCGGTTGGAGCGAGACTTGGCTGCTGATCTCGATCAGTCAACGTGTGCGCTGGGGCAGATCCTGGTTGACCCTCACAGTTCACCGAGTCAGCAGGTGTTGCGAGGTGAGCAATCATTGCTGGTCGCGGAAGCGATGGCTCGGTTACCAGACGACTACCAGACGGTGCTGGTGCTGCGTCATCTGGAGGGCCTGACGTTCCCTCAGGTCGCGGAACGGATGGGGAAGACGCTGGACAGTGTCGAAAAGTTGTGGTTGCGCGGGCTGACTCGACTCAAACGCGAGTTTGCCGAGGTGACGCCATGAGCCGAGCCTTCGATGAAATCGATGAGGACGATCCGCGTTTGCTGCAGCTCTCGCGCGAGTATCTGATCGAGTTGGAAGCGGGGCGTCATCCTGATCGCGCTGTGTTCCTGGCTCGATACCCCGAATTGGCGGAAGCCCTGTCTGAATGCCTGGACGGGATCGAACTGGCGCAGTCGTTTGCCAAGCCACCCAGCACCCCCACACCGGAATTCTCAGGCAGTCCACTTGGTGATTTTCAGATCTTGCACGAGATCGGCCATGGCGGGATGGGGGTCGTTTACGATGCGATCCAACTGTCACTAGGTCGTCGGGTGGCGCTCAAGGTCCTGCCCTTCGCAGCCGCATTGGATGCGAAGCATTTACAGCGATTCAAGAACGAAGCTCACGCCGCAGCGCAGTTACACCACACCAACATTGTTCCCGTCTATGCGGTGGGATGTGAGCGGGGCGTTCACTTCTATGCCATGCAATTGATCGAAGGTCGCTCATTGTCGAATGTGATCCAAGAGATGCGAGCGGCAGTCCCCACGGGCTTGCCGAACAATCTGGCTGGACCAAGCCAAACCAGTAACGCCACCGTCGCGATTTCAGGGGTGCGAACGTCCCTGCGCTCGTCACGAACGAATCAAAGTTTTCGCTCGGCGGCGCGGATCGCAGCCCAGGTGGCCGATGCGCTCGACTATGCACACGAAGCAGGGGTTGTTCATCGCGATATCAAGCCCGCAAACTTGATGCTGGATACGAAAGGGGCCGTCTGGGTCGCGGACTTTGGGTTGGCTCAGGTTGTTGCTGATGGCGGTGTTACGCAAACAGGCGACTTGGTCGGAACGCTGCGCTACATGAGTCCCGAACAGGCTTCTGGGCGACGTATCCCGGTAGACCACCGCGCCGATGTTTATTCGTTGGGGGCGACTCTTTACGAGATGCTCACTCTACAGCCTATCTTTGCGGGCGAAGATCGAAATACGCTTCTATTCCAGATTCTGAACGACGATCCGCGGCCGCTACGTCAATTGGACCTGGCGATTCCCGTGGAACTCGAAACGATTGTCTTGAAAGCGACGGCCAAGAGTCCTGCAGACCGCTATGGCACTGCGGCGGACATGGCGGCTGATCTGAGAAGATTCCTGGACGAACTTCCGATCCTGGCCAGGCGACCGACCGTCTTTGACCGGACTCGCAAGTGGATGCGTCGGCATCCTTCATTTGTCGGTGCGGCTCTTGTTTTGCTGATCTGTGGATTGGTCGGCATGGGGATTACCACGGCGATAGTAGCGCGCGAACAGGCCGCGACGAAGGCCGCGTACCAGCGAGAAAGCCGCCGCGCGATCGAGGCCGAGTCACGCTTCTTGCTTGCTCGCCGTGTCGCCGACGAAATGATTCGGCTGGCCGAGGAAGAACTGAACGATAGCCCGTTTCAGGAACACTTGCGCAAGCAACTGCTGGAAACGGCACTCGGCTACTATCAAGAGTTCATCAACTCGCGTCAGGAACAACCAGAAGCACAGGCCGAGCTCGCTTTGACGCAAGATCGTGTGAAGAAGATCTTGGCGGATCTGGCCGTGTTAAAAGCGGACCGCCATAACTTCCTGTTGCGAGAATCTGCAGTTCAGGACGACTTGCAAGTGACTGCTGAGCAACGAGTGAAGTTGGTAGAGGTTCTCGATCATCGCGAAGCACAACGACAGGAATTTTCTCGCCCTCCTCATGAGGGAAAGTTGCACGAGCATCACGAACGGTCTCTGGCGATTGCGCGTGAAAACGAAACGGCGTTGAGTGGTATTCTGACGACAGCTCAATTGAGGCGGCTTCCTCAGATCGCTCTGCAATGGCAGGGGCCGCGGGCGTTGCTGGATCCCGATGTCGTGACGATGTTGAAGTTGACGACCGAGCAACGCAGCCAGTTGAGAGCCATCGAATTTGAAGCGATGGCCCATCATTTCTCGAATGGTCCGCGCCGAGGGCCACCGGATGCCAACGATGATCGTGTCCGATCCGCGATGAAAGAGATGCTGGCTGTGCTCAGCCCCGATCAGCGTGCCCAATGGCAGTCAATGATTGGCAATCCGTACGAGGGGCCGATGCCGTTACATCGTGGCGGGCCACCAGGCTTCTCGGGGCGACATGAACCACCGGGGCCTCCTGGTCCACCGGGCCGAAAGGACTCGCCGGGCCGCAGAGAAGGTGGTCGGCGAGAGTTGATGGATCGAACCTTCGATTTGCCGAGCGAGCCAGATCCAGCGAAGCGTCAAGTCCCGTGACGTCGCGGCAGCACTACCATTGCTTCAGGCAAGAAATAAGGGCTCGCGACAAGCCGCGAGCCCTCTATGTCATCGTCGATCACGTTCGAGTTGGTTGATAAAAACCCTCCAAAGTCATCGACGTCAAATCCGAAGCTGACCGAGCAAATACAGGATGAGCAGAATGATGAGGATGGTTCCCAGTATGCCACTTGGTCCATATCCCCACTGGCGGCTATAGCGATGGTGCGGAGCCGATGCCACCATAAGCAGCACGATGATGATCAACAGAAACAACATGTCGATTTACCTGGCAGATAGGGGCCGGTCATCAATGCGACAACTAACGACTGGTTCGCGACGAGCGTGAAACCGTCGAGCTTCGTCGTGATCGACCGTTGAGGAATCGTGGAGCAGGCAAAGCCGCGAGTGAAGGGTTCGATTCATCGTGGTAATGGCAGATCACTTCTTCCGATTCCACTCGTTCCCAGTCGGCAATCAAGGCATCAATGTCGTCGTTCTCAATGGCTGGGCTATCATCAACAAGGCTGAACCCTCGGCTCAGAATGACTCCGTGATCTTCACCCGTGGCACGTACTACAGCGTCGTGGAATTGAGAGCGGCGCATCTTGAAATCCTTTAATGAATTCTGCGGAAGAATGTTTTTATCGTCAGGTGATCGCGATTGGATCGTTATCACCTGCAGCCCTTTTGAGGCGTGATTTGGTGAATGAAGTGGCTAGGCAAGCGCCATGCCAAACCGTTTTGAGAATGGTGATTTGGTGAGATCTAGCAGTATCTCGCGAGAAGTTTGCGTGTGTCACCCGAAGATTGGAGCCAAATCGTTCGATGAGGCCGCGCCAATGACACCCGGCCATTCAGAATGCGCGATTCTCCGTCAACAGCAGACTGAATTGTCAGGATTTTCTGGAACGGTGGCGTTCATCAATCGATCGAAACTATGTTTTCGATCCGTTTCGTCGCTAGCGAGCGACGGTTATTTGTTCAGAATCTGTGACGGTTTTCGGGCCCGTAGCGTGACCACCAAAATGATTCAATCATTCCTCGCGACGGGCGCTGCTTGACGTTCACTTTGCTTCATTGGATCGTATGGTGGCTTTGACGGGGATCGGTTCGATACACTGCGATCAGCCTCGGGTTTTCCACGGCCGCGAAGAACACGCAGATTCAGGACAGCGTTGGTGAAACACGTACTTAGTGTCGGGCAGTGCGGATTCGATCACAGTGCGATTGGTCGATTTTTCAGCCAGCATTTTGAAGTGAAGGTCACGCCTTCTGCGACCGTGGCTGATGCCACCCGGCAATTGCGTCAGCAGACGTACGATCTGATCCTGGTGAACCGCCAGTTCGATGCTGACGGTAGTGAAGGACTGGATTTCATTCGACTGTTAAAGGCCGCACCAGAGCTGCAGCCGATTCCTGTGATGCTGGTTACCAACTTTCGCGAGTACGCTCAGCAGGCCGAGTCACTGGGAGCAGTCGCCGGATTCGGTAAATCCGAACTCGGTTCGCCAGCACTCGCGAAACGCCTCGTGCCCTACTTGGGCGAAGCTGCCGCTTCTCAGTAACGCCGAATGGTCATGAGAACTTAGTTGCGGACTTGATCGACGAGCTTCTTGACCGATGCGGCGATCCGGTCTTCGATGTCGCCCGCCCAGCGGAACGCAGGACGACCGTATTCGAACAGGTTGCTGCCCCCTTCATATCCGCCCTCTTCCCAGACTCGACGCGACGGGATGTAGGCGATCATGTCATCTGCATAGCCGCAGACCCAGGTTCCGGGGCCAAACTCTCCCTTAAACCGCAGGGCGTAGTCGACGACC
>DASYEA010000456.1:0-5081 GCA_036499265.1 Schlesneria sp.
TCAGTGGCACCTCTCTCGTAGTTCAAAGGGCCTTGCTGATCAGGGGCTTTCGACTGTCACAGCCATGATAATCGGTGACGTCACGTCATTCCCCTTCACCAATTCTATCGACTCGATCTTGTCCAATCGCTTGGGGGTAATGGCGAAGTAGCGAATCTGCTGACCTCGCAACGGATAAGCGAACTTGCTGCCTGGAACATCGACCCGGTGAATGTAATCGGCCCACACTTCGCCATTGCGAGTGACATGATCCTCGATCTGTCCATCCGCATACTTCAGGCGAACAGTGAGCGTTGGTGTTCTGGGTGGCGATGCGGGAGCCCCCCAACCACTAATGCCTCCCAGGAAGTGAATCAACTTCGCAGGAGAGTTGCAGGTCAGCGTGACGCTCTTCGGCATGCGCGGCGGCTTATCGCCGTTAGTGCCGTGCAGCATGATCGCATTGGCCACCCGATCGCCTTGCGGGTCGACCAGGACGAACGGCACACCTTCAAAGATCTTTGGAGTCCAATCGGAGAAGATCAACTTCTGTTCGTCATGCTCGCCATCATGAAACATCGGCTTCGTCGAGATCGCCGTGGCGACCTTTTCGATGGGAATTGGCAGGAACTTGCCGCGCTGCGTCAGGAACTCCAGCAGATCAGTCAGCTCTTGCTGCGTATGCTGCTTTTCAAAGCCTTCGGGCATCAGCGATTTGGGCGAAGCGACCAGTTCGTCAATGTTCTCCCGCAGAATCTGATGCTTCTTCGCTTCCACGTCGATCAATTCAATGGCGGTCTTCGACTCCGAAGCCAGCAATCCGCTATAGACTTTGCCATCGTCGGTCGTGACCGAATAAATACGGAAGTTGCCTTCCACCGAACGGCTCGGATCGATGATGTGGGTCAACAGTTCTTTCTTCGGATGAACGGCCATGCCCGTCAGGTCGGGACCAATCCGAGTCCCCTCGCCACTGTGTGTGTGACACTTGACACACGTCTTCTTGAAGACCGCTTTACCGGCAACAGCATCACCGGTTTTTTCGGTGAGTGGCATCAGTTCATCGACCACTTTTTGCCGATCGGGATTCGGCAATCCGCCCCCCTTGGCCATCAGCGGCTTGACGCGATCACGAATCGATTTGTCGACGTGGTTGCTAAGCGCCAGCTTCTGTTCGAGTGACAGTTCCGTCAATTGAATGCGACCTGCTTCCACTCCGTCCAGCAAAGCCCGCGTCCAATCGGTCCGCCCCAGCAACAGGCGAACGGCCGCAGGCCGAACTAACGGCGTCAGCGAACCAAGGCCGTTCACAATGTCAGCACCAACTTCAGGAGCTTCACTCAGACCCACGGCAGTCAAAAATCCGTTCGCGAGTTCGACAGAACTTTTCGGTGTGATAAGGTTCAACAACGATTGCGACGTTTCCGCATCCGACTTGCGAAATTCAATGAGCTGCCGAGCCGCCGCAACGCGATCGACTTCGGACGCTTTATCATTGGCCGCAACGTCAAGAAACGACTTCGAAATCTCGACAACATGTGTCTGCAGCAGTTTGGAACCCCAGCGCAGCGAGAGGTTAATCAATGCACCGCGTGCACTTGCCGGAACTTTGCCCAGCAGGTCCAGCAGCGCTTTGTCATTCGCTTCGCTCAACTCCAGCGACTTGTTTCGTGGCCACCCCTTCGCCATCCCTGACAGGACTGGCTCGACGATTTCGGGCTTGGCAGCCCCCAACGAGGCAACTAATGCCGGGGCGGTATCAGCGGGCACGCCGCGAGCATAATGCTCGGCAATGATGGCCAATGCGTTCGGTGAGGGACTGTCCCCTTTGCTGCTGTTTTTGACCACCGACTTCAAAAAGTAGATGTCATGACGAGCCGCCGCGGCAATGGCAGCGTCGGCCAGCAAACGATCACCGCTCGCTGCCAAGAACGCGATCCGAATCGCCTCGGCGGCGTCAGACGAAGGGGGCATGTCGGCCAACGCCAGCAAGGCCATCAATTGAACTTGAGCATTCTTGTCCTTCAACAAACCGCTCTGCACGATTGCGGACGCGGACGCTTCGGACTTGGGCAACACTTGAACCGCGTTACGGCGGACTCCTGCCGAGGGATGCCGCAAGGCACCGACAACGGCCTTCAAGGCGTCGCGATTCTCACCATCCAGCACGCCACGTCCGTGTAATGCCCACATGGCATGCGTGATCTCGCCATTCAATCCGATTTCGTCCATCGACTGCTGGTTGATCAATTCGATCAACGACTGCACGCCGTCGAAGCGATCTTTCTCAACAATCAGTCGCTGAGCATGACGCCTCCACAGGAAGTTGCCAACTCCCAATTCGGCAATTAATTGCTCGCTGTTCGCCTTCGCCAAGTCCGTCGGCCGTGCCATCATTGCCGGAGCGTCTGCATCGGCGTTGAGGTTGTTTGGCTGCAGTGTCACCGTTTCCGTCGAACCCTTGACGCCCTTACCGGTATAGACCAAGCGATAGATGCGACCGTGCTTTTTGTCACGCAGATCTGATTCGTACGCATTCCCCTTACCGGTCTTAAATCCGGCCGGTGTCGGATTGTGCTGGATGATGAAGTTGTACCAATCGATCAACCAGACGTTCCCGTCCGGTCCCACTTCGGCCATGATCGGCCCCGACCATTCGTCGTTGCTGGCAACCAGATTCCACGAATTCTTGGAGCGAAAACCTGCTCCATCCTCACGAATGATAAAGGTTGCGATCAAATGACCCGTCGCTTCGGTGACGAACGCGGCGCGGTTCCAATACTCTTTGGGATAGTTGCGAGCTGTGTACAGAGCATGCCCCGCCGCAGCCGTGAATCCGCCGTGGTGATCGACCTGTCGAACTTTATCCTCATCGTGTGGTTCGAACTTGTTGCTGTCGGCTATGCCATTCAGCACAGTCGACGACCAGCCGCGAACCGCCTCATAATAGCGATTCGGAATGGGCATGAATTCAGAGGGATTGCCGTTGGCTGTCGATCCAAACACGATCCCATCTTCACTCAGCCCCAGTCCCCAGGTGTTGTTGTTCGTGGAACGCAGGAACTCAATTTCGGTGACCGCCGTCTTGTCTCCTTCGCCTTCAACCTTAAATCGGAAGAATCCTTGGCGGAAGGGCGTCGCTTCCTTGCCGTTGGTCAGCACCGGACGCGAATCGTTATAGCCCTGCATCGCGTAATACCAATTATCCAAACCGTATTGGAAATTGCTCACTTCCCCGTGCGTGTCGCGCATATTCCAACCGGTAATCAGGACTTTCCGCAGGTCGGCCTTGTCATCGCCATCGGTGTCTTTCATGTACAGGGTTTCCGTGCCATCCTGCACGATGACACCGCCACGATAGAACGTGATCGCGGTAGGGATACTCAACTTCTCGGCGAACACCGTAAACTTGTCCGCCACCCAATCACCGTTCGTGTCTTCACAGATCAGAATGCGATCACGACCCTCGCCCGGTGGCTTCAATTCATTCGGATAGTCGAACGTCTCGCAGATCCACAGCCGTCCCCGTTCGTCCCAGTTCATGGCGATCGGCTTGCCCTGAAAGTTCTTTTCCGACGCGAACAGTTTCACTTCGAATCCTTTCGGAGTGACGAAGTGTTTCAAAGATTCTTCTGGAGCCACAGGAAGCTGCATCTTGCGCTTGCCGGATTCAAGCGTCCCCCAGTTCTTCCCTGGCGGATAGAACGGAATGCCATCGGTCTCGACATAGTCAAACGGCTTCAAATCACTCGGCAGTGATGTCATTTCCGGCCGATCGGCGAAGGCAGGAACCACACTGGGATCACCGCCACAGGCCCACCGAATTCCCCGCTCAACCAGATTTTGAAAACCCGGGTTCGACCATGTTCGCGCGTCATGTCCCCAGGCTGTATAGAAAACACGACCCTTGCCAGAAGTCCGCACCCATGTCCAAGGCTCTTTCGATTCGCCTTCCATGCGCACTTCCAGCACAGTGCGATCTTTTTCGTTGTGCTTGGTATGAACGTAGGTCTCATCCCAGCTCTCGAAAGGTTTGAACCCCTTCATCACCGGATGATCAGGCTCTGTGACAATCGTGCGGAATGTCCCGGTCCCGTGACGCAGAAACTGGCCTCCGATTAATGCCACAATGTCGTCGTTATTGCGGAAACAGAAACTGGCGCAATGTAATGGGATGAAGCCCTTCCCCGCAGCGACAAAGTCCAGCAAGACCTTCGCCTGATCATCGGCGATGGAGTCGATATTGGCATACAGGATCAGGCCGTCGTAGGCCTTCAGCGTTTGCGGATTCAAATCCGACACCACGTCGGAATAAGTCAGATCGATTTTCCGCTTCTTCAAGACGGGCTGAAGTTGCTTGAATCGAACCGCGGGCTGATGGTGACCGTTGTCCCCCAGAAATAACAGCTTCAGACTGGGAGGCGCTGCTGCTCCGACAACACTGCTCATGAGCGAGGTCGCCACCAAACACAGAACCATGGATCGCAAATGAGCACAACCGCGCACGAACATGAAACATCCATCCTTCAACGCAGGACTGCCAATCACGTATTTCACTCCAGCACCAGCGACACAAATTAGAAGTCGCCGACTGTCTCGCTGCCTCGGGAGGTTGACAGTCCTCGCCAGACATTCAGATCGATATTATTGCTGACAAATCGAACGGCGCCATCACACATGACCACTTGAACCCCACCGGTATGCTTGCTGCGCGAGGTGAAGTATTGGCTCACGTCATCTCCAGAAAGATTACAGCACGAGATTCCGTTCAGTTCGTTGACCGCCGGACAAACTCGATAGGCGAGATCGCAAGCAGCCGAATTGGGGGTCAACCACCCCATAAATGTCTGGCCACCGGTGGCGATTTGAATTTCCGAGATCGGCCCACCCCAGCCAGGAGTCGTCAGCGACGTGATAATTTCGGCCATCATTAACGTATTGCTCATACCGTCAGAAATGCCAGAGAAGTTGCTGCTACCACGATAACTGAAAGGAGCCCCACCAAACGTGACGCCGGCCGATGTCGCCTGTCCGTAGTTGGTATTACCCCAGTTGACCACATAGTTCCCGCGCCACCGCGACCAGGTGTTCGAGGTCCATTC
>DASYEA010000457.1:0-3983 GCA_036499265.1 Schlesneria sp.
CGATACGACTCTCGATGCTGATCATCTGGAACCCCGTTTGCGCGAAGTTTATCTGCCGTTCCTCAAGAACGCGGTGAAACCAGCCAGCGGTACCAAATGAGAGAATAGAGAATAAAGGACGACTCGAGTTCTTGGCGACGCCGGCACTGATCATCGCTGCCGGCGTCGTTGTTTTTGGTAGTCTCCTCAGCGAAGGACAGTTCACCGATGGCAAAAAAGGCCGTTGCCACGTCGGACAACAAACCGAAGCAACCGGTCGTCACGGCGCGACAGCGTGAGATCTACGAATACCTGCGCGAAGTCATCGTCTCGCGCGGGTATGGTCCGTCGGTCCGCGAAATCGGCCAGCATTTCGGGATCACATCGCCAAATGGAGTCACCTGTCATCTGCAGGCCTTGGAGAAAAAAGGCCTGATCTCGCGCGAGGCTTCGGTCTCTCGATCCATTCAACTCACCGACGCACCGCAACCTCAAGCGGCCCTCCCCTTGATTGGTCAACTCATCATTGGGCAGGCAGTAGAGCTGCTTCCCGAGCCCCATACGCGACTGGAATTTGCGAGCCTCTTCGCCTCACCCGCCCATAGTTGCCTGCGAGTCGTCGGGCATGGTCTGCAGGACGATTCCATCGCCGAAGGAGACTACCTGGTCATCCGCCGCCAATCCGATTGCCGCGACGGTGATCTGGTCCTGGCGATCGACGCCGAAGGCCATTCGCTCGTCAAACGCTACTACCGCGAAGCCCGCCGCATCCGCTTCGAAGCCATTAACCGCAGCAAGCCCCCCACCTTCACCCCCAAAGCCACCGTTATCGGGCTAGTAGTTGGCGTCATCCGACAGTTCTGATTCGATCTCGTTTTCGCGGGGATGCAGTTTCAACCCAAATCTCGAAACGAAAACGCGGTCGAATCACATGGATTGCCGCCCCGAAGGGGCATTCACAAACCAGCCCCAGGCAACGCCTGGGGTTATGGCATCGCGAATAATGCGGTCGCCCTGAGACGGCAAAACAGGCTTTAATCGATGTAGGTCCCGTGAGTTGTGAACAACATTCGCAAGTCATCTTTTGGCCTGACTCTGTAACTACATCATCTTCAGTTTTCACTGATATTACTGAGAAAACCATGGTTTTTAGCGTAGCAGAAGAAGATTTGTGAACGCTGTTCTATTGTGAATATGAGCTCGTATTTGCAATATCTACGCGGATGTGGAAATTGCTCCATCGGATGCCGAACGACAGTCGAATTTGATTTTTTAAAAACACCGCTCAATATAGGGTTTCTATCAATGCCCGACGCTGTACCCCCTGATTCCAGTGAAGAATTATTTAATGAAGGTGCACCGGCATCAAATTGCGGTCCCGACATTGTCTTTAATGAAGTAACGGAACTGGATACGGCAAGCGATTCCTCAGAACAAACCGCGGAGTCGGTGGGAGTATCCAAAGCGGATCAGACACCATTTTGGGGTAGAGCAAAGAAAGCTTTGGGAAACGCGTCTACGCGAGTTTCCTCGACTGGAATTGCCGTTGCATCCAAAGCGGCGTCGTTAGGCGCTTCGGGTGTCGTGAAGGCCTCGGAACTTGGCAAGCAGACATATGCGGCTGCAGCCAATGTCGCTGAATCCACTGGTGCGACAAGTGCCATCAAGTCAACGGCAGGTGCAGTTGCAGGTAAACTGGATGAGGTTTCTGGGAAGAGGCTGGTGGAACTCTTAGAGCAGAAGCTACGGGTTCAAGACTCCTACAATGACATTCTGGCAACGCGTCTTGCGGAGGCACTCGCTCGGATCTCGCTGCTTGAACGTCGATTCGACGAACTCACCAGCGAACAGCACGTTTCCAGCACACGCGAAGGAGTATAGAAGTGCGGATCGAAGAGTTTTGCGTCACGTTTGGTGAAGATATCAAGAGTATTGATGCGATTAACCAAGAATGGCACATAGCGGAAATAGACCGATTGCTTGGTAAGCTTCATGCTGACGCGATTGATGCAGGAGTCTTGGTGGGTGACGCTCTGCACGGAGACGGATTGAGAGATCAGATCCCGAGCGAATTGCGAGACGCGTTCCGGGCTCTGATGCACAGGAAAGCAGATACTTACAATGAGATGCGCCAAATACTGGCGGACAAAATTCGAGACGCGGACGGTGACTTTCTTTCCTTTCGTGACCGGCGAGTTCAGGGCTTTGTAAGCAAGCTTAAAGGCCAAATTGGGGAGAATATGTTCAAGGAGCATGCTGGGGCGGCAGCTCAATTGGCTGACTCTGGTTGCCAGGAGGGATGGGATGTCGTCGTCAGGCAACCTGATGGCTTACATGAGTATGTCCAAGTCAAGTTGTATGCGAACGCCGACAATGTCATTCGAAAAATGCGAGAGGTCCAAGAAAAGGTTTCCAACGGCCTGATTGATGGGGTTGATGGCGAAAAAATTGGCCGAATTGATTTTGCCATCCCGGAAAATATTGCTGAAGAAGTTCGGGAACGCATCGCAACGCAATTTCCGGAACTGATTGACATCAAAATTCACACAGTCGGAATTTCGGCAACTGCCGCGGCAGACATTGTCCATGAAGGATTAAATAATGTCGGGCCGGAGGCACTTGGACATTTGTTTGATGAGCTCCTGGGAGGGACATTGACGGCAGGGGCATTGCATGCTTTAGCAAACGGATTTCTATGGTACAAAGGTGCTAAAGATTTCTCTGACTCATTTGCCGACACGTTGGCGAGCACAGCATTGAGCTCGACCGGCATCTGTATTGGATTGCTGGCTTCAACATTAACAAATTCCACTCCGATTTCGTTTGCAGTTGGGATTGGAGGTCGAACGATTCTTTCCCGATTCGCGCGTTCGCGTTGGAACTTTGCCGACTTTCTTGAGGAATCCATTGAACAATCGCTGACTCAATTGACTGTGTTGCAGAATCTTGGCGGTCCAGACGGTCTCGTTCTTCAAACGTAGCCTCTGGGTTTGGACGAGAGGCCTGCCGCCCAATGGGCTTATACGCGTTGGCTATCGCAACCGAGGCGACCTGTTGACCTACTGCTCGCTCTTCAACGCATCCCACTCCTTACGGAACTGCTTCGCCTCTTCCATCAGCCGTTCGCGTTCACAAAACTCGGCCAACGCTTGGCATCTTTCGCCCGGATCCGCTTCGCAATACCACCAGATCTTCGGCTGGCATTCCGGACAGAACTCCAGCGGTTGGCGGTCATTCTCTTCGCGGCTGCGCGACCCGTTCATACAACACTCGTACGCAGCACAATGCGGAATGCCGAGCATGTGTCCGGTCTCGTGGACTGCCGTCTTCAATGTTCGACGGAGGCAGAGTCGAAACGCTTCATCGCCCGCATGAGGATCACCATTGCGATGCAGCGACCATAAGCCGACACGTTCGGTGAGTCGTGCCTGTCCGAATACCCAGTTCAGATCTCCGGGCCACAGGTCGCAGGTGACAAGGGCGATCGTCGCCAATGCATCCGGGCGACGCTGTGGCATCAAGATGTCATCCATGATCCAGGTGGTCAGCACCTGCGGCGTGTCATTCCGCATCCGTTGAGCTGATTCTGGAATCTCACCGAGCGGCTTCGTTTCGAGAATGGTGGACTTCATCCCGAAAAAGTGCTCCATGAATTCTGCAGTCCGTTCGACGAGCTTCTGCTGCGTCGCGTCAAATTCACCGAGCGGTTGAATATCGATCCCTGACAACTCGGGATGCGCCGCCTTGAACTGATGCAGATGCACGAACTGCGCGAACGTCTGGCCCCCTTCCGGAGAGCGTTCCAACCAGTCGCCGGGTTGATTCGGCCGCTTCGTTTCACGCAGGGATCGGATCCGCTCCGCCTGCGCGACAATCGGATCGAAATCGGCCGTCAACTTCAACGCAATGGGCGTGTCGGGAACTTCGCTCTGACTCCCCTGCAACCACATGCGTGCAGCGAATGCCAGACCGACGGCCGCTACCAACAACAGAGCTCGATTTCG
>DASYEA010000458.1:0-4293 GCA_036499265.1 Schlesneria sp.
GCTCAATCCGAGCGGAGACTCTCCAGACCCCTCAGCGAAGATCATGAAGATGCTGTATTGGACAATTGGCGAACCGCAAATCTGCGAGCGCCTGCTGCGGCAGATCCTCGCCAATCAAGTCCCGGAAATCGACAAGCCTGTCGCTCTGCGCCGCAAGATGGTTGGCACGGGCGTAGTGATGTTGTTCGATCCCGACCCGTCAGTTTCATTGGCTGAAGGGCAACTCAATCCTGCAGCGATTAGTCGAGCAGTCAATCGTTCCTCAGTCACTCGCGGGGTACTTCCCGTGATGGCGCAATTCGACAGTCTGTTTTTGAAGCGAAGAGCACGCCAGGCGACGCTAGAGACATTATTGGCAGCGCAGGCCTATCGACGAGACCACGGTACTTTTCCCGAAAGCCTTCTTCAGCTCGTCCCGCGATATCTGGCAGCAGTCCCTTTAGACCCCTGTGATCCCGCAGGAGGCACCCTGCTCTACCGCCGCGATGAACCGACCAAGGCTGTCATCTGGAGCGTAAGTCAGGACGGGGCCGATGGTGGTGGTGACATCGACGCCAATAGAGGTCTTGCGACCGACTTGGGATTTGACCTGAAGTGATCAGAAGCCGAAACGGGCCTCGTGCTGACGCAGCGCGGCTCACCTCGGAGGACCAGACCAAAAAAAGTTATGCTGAAGCATAACCTACGATTGCTTTGCCTGGGGTGTTGTTCGCTTTGGGATCATGGTGCTGAGGACGACAAAGACTGCTGCTGCACAGCAGATCATGGCGAACCAGTCACCGAATCGGACGTACAAGCTGCTGCGGCTATCCAGCGGGACGGTGTGGACCAACGCCGCGTTCAACTGCTTGTGCCAGGCTCCCGTTTTTGGGTCACGGGCCGACGTTCGAGGCGGGGCGGGATTGTTTTTGAGGGAGTCGCCGTCGATGAAGACTTCGGGGTCCAAGATCGCTCCGTCGCCGTCGATGATCGCGCTGATTCCGGTGTTGACCGCTCGCACCAGTGGCGTGCGACACTCGACTGCTCGGAAAGCGGAGGTGATCAGGTGTTGATCAAGCTCGCTCGATCCGTGGAACCAGCCGTCATTGGTTAAGTTCACGAGCAGATCGACGGGCTTACCACTTTCATACTCTGATCCGGCTGCAACAACGCCGCGGACCAAATGTGGCACGGTGTCTTCGAAGCAGATCAGAGGAGCCATGCGCCACTTGCCGTATTCAAACAAGGCCGCCCCCTGCCCTTTGTCCAGCCCCCATTCGCCACGGTACGGACTGAATCCGCCGAGCCAAGGCAACCAGTCTTTCAATGGAATGTATTCGCCGAACGGAACGCGGTGCATCTTGTCGTAGCGTCCCGCCAAGCCAACGTCGGGCCGGATGAATGCCGCCGAGTTGTACTGGTGAACACGTTTCTCATCGGCTTCGGCCGCATTAATCCCAATGACGAGGGCAGCGCCTGTCCGCTGGCTTTCCGTTGCCAGAGTCTTACGAACTTCCTCGCTTCTCCAAACAGCAGGGTTTGCATAGGGAGCGACCGCTCGCAGTTGTTCGTCGGTCATGTCCTTCGCGGCGCTCAGAATTGGCCAGGGGAACATGGATTCCGGCCAGACAATCACGTCGGGCTGTTCTCGCACCGTCCAAGCCATCAGTCGCAGATGAGTCGTAAATACTTCTTGAACTGCCGGCGGTGCGACTCGCAATGATGCGAGGAAGTTGCCTTGAATCAATGCCACTCGTGGCCCTGGCTTGAAGTCGGCTTGGGCTCGTCGCACGTAGCCGTAGGTGACGGTCGAACCGAATAGCACCACCGCGGCGGCAACTTGTACCAACTGGCCGAGAGTCAACCCGGCGGCGGTCACTGGCCCGGTCGAGGGATGAACCAGGCGACAGCGAATCAACCACGAATGGGGCACCAGCAACGCTAATGCGGCCGAGCAGGTGGCGATCACAAAACTGACACCATAGGCTCCGACAAGATCGCTGACCTGAATGAACTCCAACCAGCGATATTGCGAATGGCCCAGGTAATACCAAGAGAATCCGGTCAACAGATGAGCCCGGGCAAATTCCAATCCGGTCCAGACGACGGGTGCAGCAACGACCAACGGCACCGACATACGATGGACGGCAATTCTCGAGATTGCGACGAAAGCGACAGCGTACATTGCGACGTATAACGAAAGCGCCGCCCAAGCGATGTACATCGTGGGATCACCCAAGCGCATCCACTGGAGCGTGGCCAACTGCCCTGCCAAGGCGCTGAGATAAATGGCGCGATACATCCAGCGAGTACGATGCTCGATTCGAACCAATAGCAACAACGGGACCAATGCAATCCAGGCGAGAGGGCTGGCGTTGACGGGTGTAAAGCAACACCACAGCAGCCCTGCGGAAAGCAGTGACATGCCCCAGGCACCCAGACTGCTCGTGCGGAAGCGATGCACGTTCTGAACCGAGCGAGCGGTCTGAATAATGTCGCGCACCGATCGATCGGATCGTTCCGCTTGCCGCTTTTCATCCAACGTCATCATCGCTCCGGACATGAATCGGTCCTTCCGTGGAGATTCATCGCCACGTACGCGTCGCGCGTACGACACTGCTTAAGCAACACCGACAATCGCCGGGCTTACCCATCCATCTTAGTACAAGCGGAAATTCATGGGAACGGCGGTTTCTGCCGTTCTGAGTGGACTGACTGTGTCGCTTGATTTAAGACACGGCCTTGCCGATGACTCCGCCGATGACTCCAAAGCCGTGGCACCCCTAAGTCGCTACCCGGTAATCAGAAGTGGCTTGCCACTGGCAGGCTCAGACTGTTTACCAAGCGAACGTATCCAAGCAGTCGCCGACTCCATACTGCCGCGCGCTACCAGGCAACAACGCCATCGCGTTGGCGGTGACCGTTCCGCACAGGTCGGAGGAACCGTGCCACGGAACGAGCGTCACCACCGGGCCAGTCGGCGTCCAGGTCAATCGGGCGGGATGATATGTGGGACGGTCGGCCCTCGCAGAGTGCGGATGCTCCAGCGCGGCGGGAACTGATTGCGGTGGCGTTGCTGGTTCACCCATCAAGCATTTGAGGGCAGTCCGGACAAATAGTTCGCAACAGACCAGGCTGCTGACGGGATTGCCGGGGAGTCCGAAGACGTAGTTCACAGTTGACCAGTTGCTCCGACGGCCGAACCAAACGGGTTTGCCGGGCTTCATTTCGACTTTGTGAAACACTTCGGTGACGCCGGCAGCAGCCAACTCGCTTGGCACGAGATCCAGTGTTCCGGCAGAGACACCTCCGGAGAGCACCAGCATGTCACATTGAAGACCCTGTTCAATCTTGGAACGCAAGTCGACTCGATTGTCGCGAGCAATGCCGAGCGGAACGGCGATCGCTCCGGCCGCTTGAATCTGCGCAGCGAGCATCGATTCGTTGGAATTGCGAATCTGCCCCGGTCCAGGCTCTTGGTCAACGGGAACCAATTCGTCACCGGTGGCCAGAATTGCCACGGTCGGACGACGATGGACGCGGACATAAGCACGTCCCAGTTCAGCCAGGGCTCCTATTCGTGGACCGTTGAGCTTCGTCCCGGTTTGCAGGACGACATCACCGCGACGCACGGAGGTGCCCCGACGCACGATATTCGTCTGCGATCCCTGAGGCGTTACGCGAACGAGGTCACCTTCCCGGATGGTGTCTTCGACTTTGACGACGATGTCAGCACCGATGGGAAGTGGTGCTCCCGTCATAATCTGAGTGGCTTGCCCTGATTCGATCGGTCGTGTGGGAACCATCCCGGCGGTGATGACTTCCACGACTTCCAGCTTCGCTGTCCCCTGGTTGAGATCAGCGGATCGAATGGCATACCCATCCATCAACGACTTGTCGAAAGGAGGGGAGTCGGCCGTAGACGAGATATCCTCGACTAGCGTCAATCCCAGCGACTGCCCGAGCGGCATTGATACCGCTTCAAGAGGGGTGACGGTGGCAAAGAGTCGGTTGAAGGCGTCAGCAATGGTCAGCATGGAGGCCGCTTTGATTTGAAAGAGGATCCCGATTCTGAAGTTTAGGACGGCATCCCGCTAGTTGGAAGCAGCGGCAATTGCCGATGATGGATCCGACCACCTCTTCTTGCCCGTGCATTCACTAGCCATTTGACCAAAAACGCAACCGTTCTTGAATGCAAAATATACTCACAAACCATTATGTGTTAATAGTTTATCGCACCGTTGTTATTTACCGAAGCGAGAGGCAACCCCTCTAGACTCGATCTTTAACTTCTGACAAACTTCTATCCTCCAG
>DASYEA010000459.1:0-7130 GCA_036499265.1 Schlesneria sp.
CCGCTTTATTTGGAACTGGGAACAATATTAAATCGAGCTCATCGCTATGAGGCAGCGGAGGAACTCTTCAAAGAAGCCTTGGCCGAACGACGGTCGGCCAAGGAACGATCTCAGTTACTTTCCATGCTGGCCCGTGTCCAACTTGCAAAAGGAAACTTGGACGAGTCGCTGAGAACGATCGAAGAAGCGTTGCAGTTAGAACCCGGAGACATGGTCCTGTTGTTTGAAGAAGCCTCGCTATACATGCATGCCCGACAGTGGGATCAGGCGGTCGCTCGATTCGAAAAACTGCGAGATCAATTCCCCGAAGAGAAGCGTTTGCTGCGACTGTGCCAGTTCAGCCTGTCGAACATCTACGTTATGAAGGGCGAGTACCGAAAGGGCGAAGAGATTTTGGAGAAGGTGCTGGAGATCGACCCGGAAGACAATCAAGTTAATAACGACCTTGGCTACCTGTGGGCCGATCAGGGTAAAAACCTGGATCGAGCGGAGAAAATGATCCGCAAAGCGATTGCCGCAGAGCCGGATAATGGAGCTTATCTCGACAGCTTGGGCTGGGTTCTGTTCAAGCAAGGCAAGTATCAGGAAGCCTTGACCCCCATTGAAGAGGCTGTGAAGAAAAGCACGTCGGGCGACACCACACTTTGGGATCACCTGGGCGACGTTCAATTCCAACTGAAGCAGATCGACAAGGCAGTGGAATCGTGGAAACGCGCTCTTAAGAGTGGCGAAGAAGAGAAGTTCAACGATCCCAAGCATATCGAACGCTTGAAGGACAAGTTGAAACAACACGCTCCTCAAGCGAGTCAGCCGAAGCCAGCAACACCGGGCGCGCCTTGATAATGGCGTGATGAACTCACACGACACGGACAACTACGGAATACGGGATTAGACAACGATGGCAGGGCATTCCCACTGGGCCAACATCGCCTTCAAAAAGGGTTTGGTCGACAAGAAGCGAGGTAAGTTGTTCGGCAAGTTGGCGCGTTACATCATTGTCGCCGCACGGCGAGGTGGTGGCGATCCTGCTTCAAATCTGGCTTTGCGATATGCCATCGATCGTGCTCGAAAAGCGTCGATGGCCAACGATACGATCGAACGCGCCGTCAAAAAGGGGACCGGCGAACTCGGCGCGGAAACCTATGACGAAGTGATGTACGAAGGTTATGGTCCTCACGGCGTTGCAGTGCTTTGTGAAATCCTGACCGAGAACCGGAATCGAACAGCCGGCGAGATCCGGAAGGTCTTCGAAATACATGGTGGCAACCTGGGGACGACTGGTTGCGTCGGATATCTGTTCGAGCGAAAAGGTGTCTTCGTCATCTCTACGAAGCACGCCACGGAAGAACGCGTGTTCGAGGTCGCACTCGAGGCTGGTGCCAGCGATGTCAAAACCGCTGACGATACCATTGAAGTCATCTGCGAAGTGGATGCCTTTCAAGCAGTGACGGCAGCGCTGGAAGCGGCTGAAATTCCGACCGAATCTGCGGAACTCACCCGGATCGCGGGCACGACCGTCGAACTCGATGCCGATACCGCTCGTTCGGTCTTGAAGCTGATGGATGCCCTGGAAGATCACGACGATGTCCAGAACTGCTACGCGAACTTCAACATTCCCGAGCCTGTGATGGCCGAACTGGCCGCCGAGGGTTAGAGTTCCTCAAACTCAGATTTGCGGCGATGACTGAAATGAGGTCGTTCACGGATGGCTCGACAAAAGGTGATTGAGGGCGGGACTGGCGGAGAAGGAGGTGGAAAATCTCCTGAGCAGCCACCCGGTGAATTCAATCCCGACGATGAACGTTTTGACGACGAGTTACGTCCGCAGAAACTGCAAGAAGTTGTCGGCCAACGCAAGGTGGTCGACCGGCTGCGAATTGTTCTCGACGCGACCTTGAAGCGCAAGGAACAACTCGGCCACATCCTGTTCGACGGCCCGCCTGGCTTGGGCAAAACGACTCTGGCCATGACACTGGCCCGTGAGATGGGAACGGAATGCCAGATCACATCTGGTCCGGCTCTGATGGCTCCCAAGGACTTGCTGTCGTACCTGACGAATGCCAGTTACGGGTCGATCCTGTTCATCGATGAAATTCATCGGCTGCCTCCTGCGGTCGAAGAATTCATCTATCCAGTGATGGAAGATTTTCGTGTCGATATAGTGCTCGGCGAAGGTATGAACGCTCGCACGATCAATATGAAACTGAAGCCGTTTACAGTCATCGGTGCCACCACACGCAGCGGCATGTTGACGGCTCCGTTAAGAGATCGATTCACCTTTCGTGAGCATCTCGACTTCTACGACGTGGCGGATCTCAGTGAGATCGTTAAGCGGAATTCGCGGAAGCTGCGGAGTGAAATAGCTGAGGATGCCGCGGGACTGATCGCGGATCGAAGTCGGGGCACGCCACGTAAGGCAAATAATCTACTGCGGTGGACTCGAGACTTCGCCACGGTTCACGAGACGAGCGGCCGTATTACGCGCCCGATCGCGGATGCGGCGTTGGCGATGCTGGAAGTCGACTCATTGGGACTTGAAGCGCAGGATCGTCGCTATCTGCAGACATTGGTCAACGTCTTTTCTGGCGGTCCAGCAGGGGTTGCGGCCCTCGGTCACACGATGAACATTCCACCGGACACGCTGGAGGATGAGGTGGAACCATTCATGTTGCGACTGGGCTTCATCCAACGAACGCCACGCGGTCGAACAATTACCGCCGCAGGACTGCGTCACCTCGGCTTGACTCCGCCTGATACAACAGGCGAGGGCGATCGACAACCAAGCCTGTTCTGAGTCGCTGTACCGTATCTGCCAATTGGCCTGTCGCGGGCAACGTTCGGGGCAGGATCTGACCTGCCCCTATTTGTTACCGCCTTCAGTTTTTCGCGGCTGCAATCGCGGCTTCATAGTTTGGATGCGCCGAGATTTCGCTGACGTATTCGACATGCTTGACCTTGCCAGCAGCGTCGATCACGAAGATCGCTCGCGCAAAGCAGCGATCGAGCGGACCGCCGGAGATCAGTACGCCGTAGTCGCTACCGAAATCGGTACAGCGATGAGCACTCAGCGTCTTCGCTGACTCGACGTTTTCGGTTCCGCACCAACGCTTGGCACCGAATGGCAGATCCATGCTGACAACCAGCACTTCAACGTTGGCGAGATTCTTGGCTTCGTCATTGAAACGCTTGGTTTCAAGAGCGCAAACGCTGGTATCCAACGATGGAATTGTGGCGATGATGCGCGTCTTGCCGGCACTCGAAGCCAGGGTCACATCGCCCAGCGAGTTATCCTGCAGCTTGAAGTCCGGTGCTTCATCGCCGACCTTGAGAGCTCGCCCCTTCAGATCAACAGGACTTCCCTTGAGGGTGACGGCGGCAGTTCGTTTCATCTGATGTCCTTTTGCGAAGTAGAATCTGGTCTCAACCAGCCCCTAGTATCGCAAAGTCACCGGAAATCGCCATCGTGGCGGACTGATGCCAACGACCGCGTGCATCATTGGCTGGTTCGCACAGTTCCAAATCGATGCCGACATTACTGACTGCAGTTCGACGTGCCGCATTGATTGCCGCACTGACTACAAACCGTTTCGACCACGCATTTCCAACCAGGCTTCTCGACGGTCGTCGTAATCTTTTTGAGCTTCTTCTTTGTAATGATGCGTTCGCAAGTGGGGACCATCACCTTTTCGTATCGTTGTTGGTCCACACAGGCCGGATCGCTGACCAGCCGCTCTTCACATTGACTCGGTCCAGGGAGACAGACCTCTTCGCATTCGACAACGTATTTGGTCTCGGTCACCTTCTTCTTGTCAGGAACAACCTTGCAGGTTCGATTCAAATCCTTGCAGCCGCAATTGGAGCAGGAATGAAAGAGAACTCCGCCAAGACACTGTGAAGATGCCAGCGCGGTCACCAGAAGCAGCGTGATTGCAAAGCTTTTCATTACGGTCTTCGGCTCGCTTGGATGGCTGATTGGTGTTGCGCCCAGCTGCGCCTTCAATCAGAAGTCGACGTCGGTAGGATAGTGTGATCCAGGCGACAGAGATCAGCGGACTTCAGTTCGTATCGGATTTATCGACGGTAACAATCATCCAGATGAGGAAGAATTTGGCGGCACATGATGCTGCATCTTGACGCTTCCTTCAGCAGTTCACTCGCATTTGATACCTTAGTGTCATGTCCAACAGCATTTACGAATACGATGTGGCAGTGATCGGAGCAGGGCACGCTGGTTGCGAGGCGGCCTTGGCGTCGGCGCGGCTCGGCGCAAGAACCGTTCTACTCACGATGAACTGCGATTCCGTCGGCCAGATGAGCTGCAATCCGGCGATCGGTGGCGTCGCGAAGGGCCAGATCGTCCGCGAAATTGATGCGCTCGGCGGTGAAATGGGCCGGGTCATTGATCAGACGGGGCTGCAGTTTCGAATGCTGAATCTCAGCAAGGGGGCGGCGATGCACAGCCCTCGGGCTCAAGCCGATAAGAAGGCCTATCAATTTGAGATGAAGCGCCGCATCGAGGACCAGCCGGGGCTGACTCTACGTCAAGAAACCGTTGAGGAGTTGATCGTCGAGCCCGGAGTGCCGGGGAACACTGAACAACGGATCACTGGAGTGCGAGTGCGAGGTGGTGGCCTGTATCGCTGCCGCGCCGTGATCATTACGACGGGAACGTTCCTGCAAGCGATCATGCACACCGGGGAAGCCAAGACTGCAGGAGGTCGAGCGGGTGACGGAACGACCGGAACAATGTCTGACAGCCTGCGTGGTTTAGGGTTTGAACTCAATCGATTTAAGACGGGGACTCCTTGTCGTCTGAATGGTCGCACGATCGATTTCTCTGCCTGCCTAGAGCAACCCGGAGACGACAACCCAAAACCGTTTTCATTCCTCACCGAAGCAATCACTCAAACGCAGTTGCCATGCTGGCTGACTGAAACCAATGAGCCCGTCCATGACCTGATTCGTGCGAATCTCCATCGAGCCCCCATGTACAGCGGCCAGATCAAATCGACGGGGCCTCGCTATTGTCCATCGATTGAGGACAAAGTCGTCCGCTTCGCCGACAAGCCCTCGCATCACATCTTCCTTGAGCCGGAAGGCCGCAATACGTGGGAATACTATTGCAACGGGATCTCAACCAGCTTGCCCCGTGACGTTCAGGATCAGATGATTCGATCGATCCGCGGCCTGGAAAAAGCGGAAATCATGCGTTACGGCTATGCCGTAGAATATGACTTCGCGCCACCAACTCAACTGCAGGCAACATTGGAAACGAAGCTTGTCGGCGGCCTCTACTTCGCTGGCCAGATCAATGGGACGACGGGATACGAAGAAGCGGCCGGTCAGGGCCTGATGGCGGGAATCAACGCAGCCTTAAAGCTCGCTGGCCGAGAAGCGCTGATCATTGATCGCAGCCAGGCTTATCTCGGAGTACTGATTGACGATCTGGTGACTCGCGGTGTCGATGAACCGTATCGGATGTTTACGTCTCGTTCGGAATACCGGCTATTGCTTCGTCAGGACAATGCCGACCGTCGCTTGACCCCCATCGGTCGAAAGATCGGTCTGGTCAGTAACGAACGGTGGGAACGCTATCAGTCGCATGAAGCGGATATTGCCCAGGCATCAACTCTGCTTAGCAGTTTGCGGCATCAAGGTTCATCGCTAGAAGAGTGGCTGCGTCGCCCCGAAATCGAGTGGGCGCAACTGACTGAGATCTCCAGCGATCTCGCGGAATTAAACGTCAGCAAACTGGCGATCGAGCAACTTGAGATTGAAGTCAAGTACGCGGGATACATCCGGCGACAGTCCGCCGACATCGAACGGCAAGGCAAAATCCAGGCGATCCGCATCCCGCCCACGTTCGACTTCCAAGCCATCCCGCAGTTGCGACGAGAGGCGAAAGAGAAGTTGACGCGTGTGCGCCCCGCGGACTTGGGACAGGCGGGTCGCATCAGCGGGATCACGCCTGCCGATCTGTCCATATTGGTGCTCTATTTAAAAGAGCCAGAGCGACAGACGCAGCACTGATAACTGCCGGTCGCGACAGCGCCAGATCTACGACGCCTGCTCCACCCGCTGATTCTCGCTGCTTTAGCCAGATTCTATTCGATGCCCCCCAGTCGACGCATCATGAAGCGCTGACCCGGTTTCTGGTTGGCGATTTGTGCTCTTAGGCAGGCTCGGGGGAATTATCGTGACGGGAAGTCTAAAGAAGCAAAGCGATGTTGACCGAATTGTCAGAATAGTTACAATCGGTACATCCGGCAGGTTCGGCAAGGTTGTCTGAAACAACAGTGAACGGAATCTGACGGGTGCGAAGCGTTCTCTCGCATGGAGGGAGTCTGCAGAGAAACCGGTTTGGCATTTCTGCGCCAAACCCCTGCTTAGGATGGGATCAATGAAAACCGTCTTTACGACAGGCGAAGCTGCAAAGATCTGCAAGGTCAGCCAGCAGACGATTATTCGCTGCTTCGACTCAGGTCAATTGCGCGGCTTTCGCGTCCCCGGATCCCGGTTCCGCCGGATCCCTCGCGATGTCTTGTATCGATTCATGAAGGAAAATGGCATCCCTACGGATGCTTTGGAAAGTGGCCGTCGCAAGGCCTTGATCGTCGATGATGATGAGGAACTGGTCGAACTGATTCGAGATGCCCTCGAAGCCGATGGCCGGTTCGAAATTCGAATCGCCAATAACGGCTTCGATGCGGGGATGATGGTCAAGGAATATCGCCCTGACATTATCGTGTTGGACGTGATGCTGCCGGATATCAATGGTAAGGAAGTCTGCCAGCGAGTCCGCATGGACTCGGCCCTCGACGGCACTCAGATCATCTGCATCAGCGGGATGGTCGAAGCCGACAAGATTGCCGACCTGAAACTGTCGGGTGCGAACGACTTCATGCAGAAGCCATTCGAAATCGAAACGTTGATCGATCGCATGTGCAAACTGCTGGACGTTGAGCCAGTTCGCTCCTAACTGCCATATGGCAGTGGATCGACACTAAAAAGCGAGATTCGCGAGGACGGTGGTTCGCCATCGTCCTCGTTGGCATTACCAGGCCCAGTTTTCAGGACGCCGGATAATGACCGAGCACAATTCAGAGGCGCCATCGTCCGATCAGGATGCA
>DASYEA010000460.1:0-1506 GCA_036499265.1 Schlesneria sp.
CGCGTCCGCATCGCGATGGCGCTGCTGCTTGATCGTCAAGATTTTGTCGATACCAAATTGCATGGCGCTGGCGTCGTCGTCTCGGGAACGCAGTACTATTTTGGTCCGGGCTACGATAAGGAAGTCGCCCCGCTTGCTTACTCGCCCGACACCGCCAGCGAACTGCTTGCCGAAGCCGGATGGATTGATTCCGACGGCGATGGGATCCTTGATCGCGACGGCGTCAAGTTCTCCGTGACTCTGCAGACTGCGAAGGGAAAACCCATCAACTCGCAACTATGTCAGATTCTCCAGAAGAACCTGAAGCAAGCCGGTATTGCACTGCAGATTGTCGAGCAAGAATGGGCTTCGTTCATCGAAAAGGTGCAGGCCAAAGAATGCGATGTCATCATGCTGGGGTGGGCGATGGCGCCCGAGTCGGATCCTTATCAGGTCTGGCATAGTTCCGAGGCCGGGCGACACAAACGAGGCACCAACGTGATCTCTTTTGCCAATCCGGTCGCGGACTCGCTGATCGAAATGCTGCGAGTCACCGTGGATCTCGAAAAGCGGAAGAAAATCCATTCGTCCTTCCATCGGCTGATCGACTCAGAACAGCCCTACCTCTTCCTCTGGGTTCCGAAGGAGTTCGGGGCCTATCACAAGCGATTCCGTAACGTCAAATGGTACCGCTTGCGACCCGGATTCGATCTCACCGAATGGTACGTCCCCAAGGATGAGCAACTGCATTAGAGCGCATCCCACTTAACTGTGGCGTCCCGCGAGCATGAATCTGCTTGGTCTAACCCATGTTTCAACGCGACACATAAGTGCTACCAGCACTAGACGTGCAGTCCGTCGGATCGAACGAAGTCTGGACCACGAATTAAGACGTCGACTACTGATGGCAAACTATCTGATCAAACGACTCTTGCTGATGATTCCGACCCTGTTCGGGATCCTCGTCATCTCGTTCATCGTCGTCAAGCTGGCACCCGGTGACCCCGCCTCACTGAAATTCGGGGGCGTGGGCCAGGCCGCAGCGGGGCTGAACGCGGATCGTGGGACTGAATCAGCCGAGAAAAAGTTTCGCGCACGGTGGGCGTTTGATCAGCCATTGCACATTCAGTTCGTCAAGTTCCTGGATCGGTTAGCCCACGGCGACTTAGTGCTGTTCCAGAAGAACCAACCCATCTGGAGCGAACTTTGGGACGCCCTCAAAATCACCGTGATTTTAAACTCGATCGTGTTCGTGCTGATCTACGTGGCGGCAGTCCCGTTGGGAATCATCAGCGCGGCGAATCCCAATTCGTCAACGGATCGCATTACCACCATCATGCTCTTCGTCATGTACAGCCTCCCTTCGTTCTGGGTGGCCGAAATTCTGCGAATGTGGTTCATGGGTTGGTTGCCAATTCTCAATCTGACATCCCGCGACTTCGATTCCATGACGACTTGGCAGCAACTGCAGGACTACGGACGACACATTGTCCTCCCCGTGATCTGCATGACTTACGGTGGATTGGC
>DASYEA010000461.1:0-6982 GCA_036499265.1 Schlesneria sp.
ACAAGGCATCGGCGACCAACGCGAGCAGTTGTTGTGACCCGGTCGTCAGGACGAAGCGGCTGGTATCAACCTTTAACTCGTCGACCGTGCAGTGCTCCTGGCGGGCCAGATGGATTCGCAAATGTTCGCGGAGCCGATCGGCTCCGGCGGTCGTTCCGTACTGCAATGCCTGCCGAGCTTTTCCGGCTTCATCGAACAGATGATCGACCGACTGACCACATTCGATCACCGGCAGGCTGGCTTCATCGACCAAACCAGCCGCCAGCGAAATGACGTCGCGATTCTCGACGGCCTGCTGCATCAGGAAGCTGATGGCCTGATCTTTGGCCCATTGAGACCGTTGACTGAAACGGGGCGCGACGACATCTGACATGGCGGTTTCCGACAAATGGGGCCTGGACGAATCAACAGGAATCGGCGCAATTCGAAACGAATAGGCCGCGTCACCAACGACACCCGGTGACACCAGAAGGTTCGCGGCTCAAGTCTATCCGCAACGGGACGGAAAGATCACGCCCGGTGCAGTGTCCAATCGAAATCTTCGGGTGGCCGGGGTTCGAGCCGCTTTCGGCGAAACCCCGGGGTTTCCTTCGCAAAGCCTCAGTCCAACCCCGGCCACCCGACGCAATGGCAATGAAATTTCACGCCCCGTTTCGCTTTTCGATCGAGATAGCGTTACTTCAAGCGAAAGACTTTTCGGGCGGCGTGCACTCCATCGACCAGTGCATCGACTTCAGCGAGAGTATTGTAGAACGCGAGACTCGCGCGGGTCGTCGCCGTCAAGTTCAACAGTTCGTGCAGCGGCATCGTGCAATGATGGCCGGCGCGGACGGCGACCCCACGTCGATCCAGCACGTCGGATAGATCGTGGGGATGAACTCCATCGACTGTGAAGCTGAGAATCGCTCCCTTGTGGTCGACCGAAGGCCCATGAATCTTCACACCCGGAACCGCGGCCAGCTTTTCATGGGCATTGACCGACAACTGGTGCTCGTACTGCCCAATCTGCAGCAACCCGATTGAATTCACGTAATCGATCGCCGCCCCCAGCCCGACAGCCTCGATAAAGGGGCACGTTCCCGCTTCGAACTTGGCCGGGGGATCGGCCCAGGTCGACGAATCGAGAAAGACTTCCCGAATCATATGGCCGCCGGCCAGGAACGGATCCATCGCTTCGAGCAGTTGTCGACGGGCATAGAGCACGCCGATCCCCGTAGGACCGTACAGCTTGTGACCCGAAAACGCGAGGAAATCGATTTGAGGTGACCTAACGTTCGTCGGCATGTGCGGGACCGACTGCGCGGCATCGACACAGATCAAGGCACCCACATCATGAGCACGACGTGCCAACTCGTTGATGGGATTGACCGTCCCCAACACGTTGGACATGGCGGTGACGGCCACCAGCTTCGTCTTGCTCGTGAGTAGTTGATCTAGCGATGACAGATCAAGCCGGCCGTCGGCCGTCAGCGGAATGTATTTCAGCGTGGCACCCGTGGCGGCTGCGGCAAGCTGCCAGGGGACCAGGTTCGCGTGGTGCTCCATCATATTCAGCAGGATTTCATCACCGGGCCGCAGGAACTTGCGTCCCCAGCCATGGGCGACCATGTTCAGTGACATGGTCGTTCCCGACGTGAAGACGATCTCTTCCAGTTCGCCGGCACCGATGAATCGTTGGACCTTTTCGCGAGCCGCCTCCAGTTCGACCGTCATCCGATCGCCAAGCTGATGAATGCCGCGATGAACGTTGGAATTGTACTGCTCGTAGCACTCCATGACTTTGGCCATGACCGAGCGAGGCTTCTGGGCCGTCGCGGCGGTGTCGAGGTAAACCAGCGGCATATCACCCGACAGGCGCTGATGCAGGATCGGGAAGTCCCGTCGGACGGCTTCGACATCAAAGGTGGTAGAGTTAGCAGTCATGGTTGTACAAGCAATCATAGCAGTCGTTGGTGCTTCGCCGAGCACCTCGACCACAGAAGATCGAAGAGAGAGAAGACACGGCCTTGTCGAAGACTCCAAAACCGTGGCACCCAAAACAAATCCAAATCAGCCCGAACTCGCCGGTTCACGTTGCTCGTCCATGCCATAAAGCATGGTCTTGAGCACCTTGAAACTCAGTAGACCGCATTTCTGGCGGCTCGCCGTTAGACGGACTTTCAAGAGATCCAGCATCTGCTGAGCCTGGAAGTCCTTGAGTTCATCCAGTGTTTTTCCCTCAATCTGTTCGCACAGAATGGATGCGGCGGCCTGGCTGATCGCGCATCCTTTTCCGTCGAAGTATGCTTCTTTCACGCGATCCTGATCGTCGATCAGCAATTCCACCGTGACCTGATCGCCACAGATCGGATTGCGATCGGAGTGCGAGCAGGTTGGGTTTGCCAGATGTCCCTTGTGATAAGGGGATTCAAAATGATCCAGAATATGATCGTCGTAGGGATCTTCCAACGAATCAGTCACCGTCAACATCCTCACTAAAGTAGCTGCGCCTTCAGTCGCTGCAGCAGGCCAACTGCCATGCCGATATCGCGTTTCTGCCGTTCGCGATCATGGGCGATCTCGCGTTCGATCGTCAGTGGACCCAGGTAGCCCACCTCCTTCAGCGTGCGCAGGTAGGTATCCATTCCGACATCACCTTCGCCCAACGCCACTTCGCAACCCCATTCCTTCCCGCGTTTGTCAGCGCCGGCCCAGGTTGCATCTTTACAGTGTACGCTGCGAACCAGGTGTCCGACCTTCTTCAAGGCTTCGATCGGATTCCCGGTTCCATACAGAATCATATTAGCCGGGTCAAAATTGATGAATAGGTTTGACCGTTCGACGTCGTGAATAAATTCCAACAGATGATCGGCCGACTCTTGTCCCGTTTCCAGATGCAACCGCTGACCATTCGCGCCGACGTGATCCAACAGGCCTCGCGTCGTCTCGATCAGGCTCTTGTAGCTAGCACTGGCGCGATCCGGGGGGACAAATCCGATATGCAAGCCAACGGCTTCGCAGCCCAGCAACTTCGCAAAATCCGAAATCTCTTTCATTTCCTGCACACGAGCCGCCCGCGACTCTTCGGGGACCAGACCGACGGTGCGAGCTGTCGTCGGAATATCGGCATAGCTTTCGCCGTCGAACCCGCCAAACACGCAGGTCACCGTGATCGCCGCCGCTTTCGTGCGAGCCAGAAAGGCATCCGCCGCGGCTTGAGTTCGTGTCTGTTGATGCGGAGCATGCACTTGCACAGTGGGAATTCCCAACTCCTGTGCCACATCAAGATGCACGCCTAATCCGGCGTCAACTGACGCAAAAACTCCGATCTGCCACGGCTGCATAACGACGGTCTCCACAGATTTTTCGGGGATGATTCCAGGGTTTCGAGAGGCATGAACCCAACGTCGGGTGCGTCTTTTTCGTAGACTCACCGCGCCGGTATCCATCCCTTAGAAACAACACGACAATTCTGGGTGGAAATTGGCGGATTCATCACCGATCATACGATTCGCGTCGGCCGTGTTCCAGCCAGCGCCATTTGAACTGCCATCGGGAGTTGCAGAGATTATGCAAGGTTGGCGCGCCGCACTGTTAAGTCTCTTGGTTGTTTTTTCGTTTGCAGGTTGTGAATACGAATCACCTGCCAGAACGGCTAAGGTCGAAAAGCCGAAAGTTCCGGCAAAGGCCCCCGGCCCGGTCGATCCGGACGCACCCGAGGAGTTTTCGACAACCGAGTCGGGATTAAAATATCGCATCCGCCGCAAATCGGAAGGTGAAAAACCGACCAAAGACCAGATGGTTTACGTCGACTACCGGGCCTGGTTGGAAGACGGCACCATATTTGAAACTACTTATGGGACAGCCGGTACGCCAGCCACGCTGCAACTGAACTCCGATCCCGCTCACGGGCGAGCCGAGGGCATCCAACTGGTCGGTGTCGGCGGAATGATCGAATTGGAAGTGCCTGCGACGGAAGGTGTCGCGGGTCGCCCAGGGTTGCCGAAGCTGCATTATCTGATCGAACTGCTCAAAGCGATGGATGCGCCCAAGGCATCGGACCCGTCGTTACCACCATCAACTCCGTCAGCCAACGCGACTCTCGTTGGCAAAGTGGATGATGACGCTCCTGAAGAGTTCACGACCACCGCCTCGGGCCTTAAATATCGCATTCGACGCAAATCGGATGGGAAGAAGCCGACGGCGGCTAATTCGGTCAAGGTGCATTACAAGGGATGGCTGGACGATGGGAAGCAGTTCGATTCATCGTATGATCGCGGCCAACCAATTGATTTTGGCTTGAGTCAGGTCGTCCCCGGCTGGACCGAAGGGCTACAACTGGTCGGCACCGGCGGAATGATCGAACTGGAGATCCCCAGCAAGCTCGGTTACGGACCCAGTGGTAAACCTCCCGTGATTCCGCCCGATTCGACACTGCACTTCATCGTCGAACTGCTGGACGTGAAGTAGCGGATCTCCTTCGCCAAAAATGAAAGCCCCCTTTTCTCTATTGAGAGAGCTGGGGGCTTGTTCATTTGGCCCCTTGAACCAGGCCGATCACGAACGGGTCATTCAATCCCGTAGCGATATACTTCGCTTGTGAAAAATCATGAGTCGCCGTGTGTTCATGAGGGACCGACACGACGTACGCCCCGGCGGCCGCCCCGGCTCTCGTGCCGGTCTGAGTGTCCTCTAAGACGAGCATCTCGCCTGGATGGATGCCCAGTTGCTCGGCAGCCTTCAAATAGATTTCCGGATTCGGTTTGCCGTGGGTCACGCTCTCAGCAGTCAAGACAATTGGGAAACGCGACTGCAGATTGAACCGGCCGAAGACGTTTTCCAGATAATCGCGCGGCGAGGAAGTCGCCACCCCTTTGGGCAAACCAACAGCTTCAATGAGGTCCAGCAGTTCGAACAATCCCGGCATCGGCTGTAGTTTTGTCAGCAGCAGTTCATGGAACACGACGCGAGATTCAGTCAGCAACTCGGCCGGCCCTTCCTTCAGCCCCAAAAAGTCGATTAGAGCCTGGAACGATTCCAACGGACGACGCCCCAGCATGGCGTCCATCGCTCCGCGAGACATCGCTAGTCCACGCCGTTGCAGCAGCACATCGGCAGACTCATAAAAAACGTGCTCGGTATTGAACATCAAGCCGTCGAGATCAAAACAGACGGCACGAATCTTGGGGACAGGGGAGGGCGAGGACATTGTGGCTGGGAGTCTGCGGGAATTTGAGCAAAGGTAAGCTTTGCCACATCTTCGCCGAGCCATCCGGGAAGTCAACAGCCAGCGTGCGAAAGTCATCCAGCCGCAGGTGACGGATCACCAACGAGAGATATCTTCCCGTTAGACCGCTTCCGCCGCACGGCGATTGATCCAGGCGATCACCAAAGCCACGACAACAAACATGACAAACGCACAGCCGTTGAGCGGAGTTGGCAACACGATAAATCCCAGAATGCTGAGCGCGGCAATCGCGACCAACAGTTGCTGTGGCAGACGACCCGACATCGAACTGCTGCGAACTGCCAAAGCGATTCCAATCCCGATCGCCAGCCAGATCCCCGACCAGACCAGATTCAATCCCCACCGGACGGTCTCTTGCGGTCGCACAGCGAGCGCCAGCTTTGGATCTCCACCCGCCTTCGAGAACACCAGCTTCTTGCCAGTCGTTGGTAGTTCAAATCCCAGCGACAATCCACCGGTCGGCATTCGCATCTGTGCCCCGCCGCCAGGGTTGATCGCCATGACCGGGACGCCTTGAATTTGAACGATTCCATTGCCCGCCACGTTCGCCCCCAACACAAAGTCATTCACCGCCCCGAAGCCTTTGGAGTCAGATCCAACAATTGTGAACCTCTGATTCATCTCAATGGGCGATGAAGTCGCCCCCGGCTCAAAACCGCCATTTTGCTGGTAGCCACGCGGACCTCCTGGTGCGCCTGAACCCGGACCGAAGTTGCCACCGCCACCCCCTAACTGGCCGGCAAATCCGCCTTGCCCGCCTTGTTGACCATTGATCCCACCGCCAAACGCTCCCTGATTTTGAGGATTCACGGGATTCGCCATCCACAAACTTTGTTCGCCACCGCGACCCTGTGGCCCTGCCTGTGGCTGCTGAGCGATAGGCGCCCCATCTTGCGGATTCATTTGTGGATAAGTGACGGCACCACTGTTTGGATAAGTTACATAGGCCCGATTTGGTTCAGCCGGTATTCCAAATCCTGGTGCGCCACCTGGACCTGGACCATTCACCATCGGCCCGGGCTGCGCCATCCCGCGTCGCCCAAATGTTTGGGATTGTCCTTGTTGCCCCTGCTGACCTGCCTGTTTTTGGGCGTTGATATCATTGTTCAGAGCATCGATATTGACCCCGTTTCCGAGTTGCAGGCTTTGACGAGTCTGCTGGCCAGCAACATTTCCCTTCGCGGCAGCGGGCGTGCCTCCCGCTTTGCCTGAGTCCGACGACTTCTCGGCATCCTTGTTTCTCAACTCGAAAGAGAACTCACTCACTTCGCTTTTTGAATTCAGTTGAATCCCGTCAATTCCGTTCCCTCGAATGAGCGAGTTGTTGTTCGATATCACGTTCGACAATTCCGATTGCTGGCCGCTGAAGGTACTGCCAGTGACTAAGTTATTAAGCAGAACTCCGCTGGCCTTCGTGCCAGATTGATCAATGCCATTGCCATCGGTGGCTATCGACGGCAACTGCTGTTGATCGGTCTGAATGGATTTCTGCAGATCAGACAGCCGTTTCAATGCAACGTCGCGCTGTTGAACAAAACTCTGATCACCATTGACGCTGCCCACCGACTGGCTTAACTGCGTGGCGTTGTCCAGAGCCAGCCCAATCTGCTTCATATTGTTGGTCGCTTGCGCGCGGCGCCCTTCCGATCGAGTGTTGAACGAGTAGTTCTGCTCGACAAATCCCAACAGTTCGGACAGTTCTTGCACCGCGGCTTTCTGGTAGAGCAAATCCGGTGCATCATCGGTCTGCAGTGT
>DASYEA010000462.1:0-2088 GCA_036499265.1 Schlesneria sp.
GATCGAACTCGGTCGATCAGATTCTCCAATCGTTCTTCATCGAGAATGGCCTGCTCTGACAACCGGGCTTGGGCCTCTTGCTGCGCACGACGTTCCAGCGCCCGAGTCAACTGCTGCTCCAGCTGATCTTGTTTGACTTCCTGCTGCTGAATGGCGCTTTCCAACTGCTTCTGCATTCGAAGTCGATCTTCCGGCCCGATGTCGATCGCAGATTTCACTGAGCCGAGCGTTTGCTTTAAGGCAGAGAGTCCGAATGCAGGGTCATCGCTTTCGCGGGCCGCTTCGATCGAGTGGCTGACTTGATTGCGAAGCTTCTCAGTCAGTAATCGCGTCATCTCCTGTTGATCGTCCAGCAGGCTCGCGTTGGGATTAGGGGTCGCCTGCAGTTCTTGATCGCTGGATGGCGCTGCCGAGTCGCCCAGCCGGAACTGCGGAGTGACTGACCTTTCAGCCACGGAATCTGCGGGCTCGTCTGCAAGAGCCGACCCCTGATGCCATCCAACCGCAACGAGCGGCAACAACAATAACGCCTTTGTGGAATATCGAAGCATCTCACCTCACCTGGCCCGCGGAAGGAAGAGTCGCCGCCTAATAAGGCTGCGAAGTAAACGCACGCGATTCCCCGATAGCATCACTCATGCCATCTGCCGGACGAGCTAAAACTCTGTCAGAGAGTTCAGTGCTGGACCCCTGATGGGGATATCTCGGAGCCAACTTCAGCACAAAGCTGATCACATGCCTGAAATTAGCGGCCAGTTGTCCAAAACAGAGCCTCGACAATCGGCAATGCCCTTACCATAAGACTGGATTCGATGTTGCCGAATTGGCTGGCATCTGGCTTATTCGCCGCTGAGATCTAATAGAAAAGAGAAGAAAGGGACCACCAATCTTAGCTGGATCGCTGCTTGACCCGTCTCACGCACGACCGGTATCGTGTGCCCAACTTCTTCCGATTCACTTCAAGTTCCAAGGTTCCCATGATGAGATTGTCACAACGTCAGTCCGTACTGTGGCTGTTTGGTTTGTTCGCGGTCGGCATCTTCGGCTGCGATGTCAGCGTGCCGAAATCGCCATCCAATTCGTCGACCGCCACGAATCCAAGCGACGCGGCGAAGGGAGGCGAAGAGAAGCGCCTGGTGATCCTGACGAACGGGGATTCGCCGTATTGGGACGCCTGCCGCGCCGGTTTGATGGCCGCCAACAGTGAGCTCAAGCTCTCCGACAGCGGACTAAAAGCGGTCCTCGACGTGAACGATGGCACGCCTCAAGGGCAGTTGTTGAAGCTGCAACAGTACGGTACGCAAAGTGACATCGCGGGCATCGGCGTCTCGGCAATTGACGCGAACAACGTCGCGATTGCGGACGAATTGCGAGCCCTTCAGAAGAAGGGGATCAAAGTTCTGACGATCGACTCAGATCTGGATCGCAAAGATTTCGCCGACGCACGCTTCGCCTTCATCGGTACCGACAACCGCACCGGCGGTCAGGTCCTAGGCAAGTGCGCGAAGGGCCTGCGAGCGGAAGGAGGCGACTACGTCACGTTCGTCGGACGGACGGGTGCTCAAAACGCGATCGAACGCATCGACGGATTTGCAGAAGGGGCAGGCGACAAGTTTGTCCTCAAAGACAAGATGGCTGACGACACCAACAAGGCTGCTGCGCGCGACAATGTTCGCAACGCGATTCGCAATCACGAGGGGTTGAAGGTTCTAGTCGGCATCTGGTCGTACAACGCCCCGGCCATCGTTGACGTCGTCCGCGAACTGGACCGCCGCAAGGACTTCACCGTGGTCGTCTTCGATGCCGAACCCGATGCGATCACCGCCATGAAAGACAACCAGATCGACGCCATGGTCGTGCAGAACCCGTTCGACATGGGTTATCAAGGTGTCCGCTTGCTGCAAGCGTTGGTCAAAGACGATAAAGAAACCATCAGCAGTATGTTGCCCAAGCACGGCGAGCCGGGTGGAGATATCTACGACACCGGCCTGAAGGTTGTGGTTCCCAACGCCGAGTCGCCGCTGACCGCCGACCAGTTCGACAAGTCCGTCGAGTTCCAGGACCTGTCGACCTTCCAGAAGTGGATGG
>DASYEA010000463.1:0-3327 GCA_036499265.1 Schlesneria sp.
GCCTTATCAACACTGAACGAACCGTCGAGGATCTGCAACGCGATCTGTACATTGGTGTCTGCGTCGGTCGAATTGAATCGACCAGCATTTGGAGCGCGGAAGCCAACGACAGGAGCGCCGGTTTCCTTGAGGTAACTGTGATTCGTTCCATTCGAGGCTTCGGCAGCGGCCAAAGCAGCAAGGAACGGGGCATCTTGAAGCAAGTCGGTGACATCAATGTCCGACCGGTTCATATCGTTCAGTTTGACGATATCAGCAAGTGAGGCGAAAGTATCAGCCATATCAGGGAACCCCTTTCTCGGGTCCCTCATCGCGTCGAACACAGATCTGAAATCACTAGCCGTTCGTCGCGAGATACCGGGCTTGGTGGCCACCGCCCCCGGCCTCGCGATGAGGCTCCAGAAAATCACTCAGTTGCTGCCTGGATTGCCACTAGCAGCTTTAAACAGTGACACAAACCCGCCTACGGATGCGTTGCCTTCAGTACCTTTCGGCGCTGGTGATCCGTTGAACGGCTTGGTGCCATCGTCACCGAAGAATGCCAACCGATCGTTGGCCGATTTCAACTGCGTCTGCAGGTCGGTGATTACCTTGTCTTTGGCAGCCAGTTGCGTTTCAAAGTGCTGTTTCTGAGCGGCAGAAAACTTCACTTTGCCAAGGAAAAACTTGGTTCCCGCTTCGGCACCGAAGGCGTGCGTGTACTTCGCGTGGGCAGCGGCATAGTCCGATGGCGACTGCGGTTCATCGCTGATCGGATCAGCTTCCTCGCCGTCTTCCATGGCCACCGGAAACACTTCGCCGCACTTCGGGCAGGTCACCTTGCCATCAGCGTCAGGCACAACTGGCGCAATATCCACGGCCTTTTCGTCGGGCTTCGGCGGTTCGCTTGGTGGTGTCTTCGCTGGGTCTGCTGGATCAGCGGCCAACTTCTTTCGTTTGAATAGCATCGAGTCCCCTTTCAAGGGTAGAGACAGGCCGCGCGATGTGGCCCACTGAGTGAGAAACTGTCTGGCCCTGTCGGGGTCGACACCAAAAGACACGGTTGCGGGTCGGACTTCGGACAAGCCGAGCGCATAATCAAGAAAGCTTTCGCCGTCCTTCACCGCAGACAGATCGCGATGGAAAAACCCATGCGGGTTAGCGGCAGGATCGTCGACCACATCGCAGCCCAATAATTCCTTGATGCGCGCGTGTGGCAGGCTCTCGACGTTGTCAGGGTCCGGTGATTTGAAATCGACGATGGTTTCGAACTCGCCCCCTTCATCTTCGACAGTCTCCCAGCGTCCCCCGTTGGCGAGCATGAAATCAATTTCGGCCTGATCATCGGAGATGAAGACGATCGACGTTCCAAAGTGCTCTGGTTCCTCTTCGGCCCGAGCCATGACGTAGCCAGCCAGATCACCATCGGGTGACTTGTGGGCATATCCATTGAAGTGCTCATCTGCGAGCACCTGGTCCCCAACTCGCTTTCCATCCACCAGGATTCCCAGTTTCTTGGCAAGCCCATCAGCGCAGAGACCGGGATGCGTGAATCGCGACTTCAGGCCTTTGTCATTCATGGCCTGCATGAAGGATAGACACTGGTCGAGCATGACCGTGTCGACCCAGAAGCCATGCCCGAGGGCTTCGCCACGAGTCAGCACACTGACACCGCGGATCAGACCCGCGCCCCATTTGCCACCAGTCGGATTAACGCGACCTTCAGCGGGCGCAGCGGCAGACAATCCGACTGCGGATCGAAATTGCGTTTCCCTTGGCTTGTCGGCAATTGTGCTCATAGTGCCATCCCTTGACCTGCGACCGGAAGCGACGCCAGCGGGTTGCTCTGGTCTTGTTGCTGTTGCTGACCGATAAGCGTGGCAGCCATGACAGCCGCGAGCGCTTGATCGAGAATGACGCCCTTCTTGTTGATGTAGGCTTGCTGCTCAGCCAATCGGTCGATGTTCTCGAACCAGTCCTGCCCGGTCACCTCGAGGTAGGTATCCTCGTAGTTCGCGAGCCCCCCACGAATCGCCATCAGTTGGGCGGTCACTTCCTGCAGCGGGTTCCACCAGGGGATGCCGGCTGGTCGCCACTGATACGGGAAGCGGTTCAATGTGGTTCCTGTGAGACCGGCCGGGAGCTTCAAAGTGCCATCAGCCACCCAACACCGCAGCAACCACTTTGTCAGCGGAAAGAGAATGTTTGTTCGCAGGTTGTCGCGCTTACTTTTGCAGCTTTCGATGTACAGAATGAACTGCGCACGCTGCCCGAAGAAGTTCGTGAGCGTTTCATCGTAGAAGCACAGCGGCAGGTCTAGCGCCTTCAGGCCGATGCCGATGCAGGCGTTGAAGAATGCGACCGTGTTGCCACCAGGCGTGTCACTCGACATAAACTCGAGCGTGTCGTCTTTGTCGAGCTCCAGTTTTTGTGGACCATCCCCAAACTTGACTGAGTATTTATTACCCCAGTCGGTGTATTCACCAATGCCTTCGGCTGCGCTCGTCTTGAACACTGCCGCCCAGATTGCCCGAGCTTTTTCCGTGGCCTTCGCGCTGCCTTCCCATTCGTAAGCATCAATCAGGTTGTTGATCCCAGCGACCATCAGCCCAACACCGCGGGTCTGGTCGGCTCGTTCACTCGGGTAATAGGCGTGGAACATGCAATGCTCAGCAGGCACATCACCCTGATACTCGTAGCCGTAGCCGTTCGGCCCGCGGCTGTGGACCTGATACGCGGTCGTTGCGCCGTACTGATCCTGTCGGCACCCATGGACAACACGGTCTTTGATGCCAATCTTCGCGGTGCGAATCCGATCCGATTCAATCTGCTGGATTTTGCGACCCTTGCAACGGATCAGCAGGTGGTCACCATCAAGTACCGCGCGGGACTCTGCCATTCGCAAGATGCGTGCGAATGTGTGCTGCTTCCGAATGTCGCACTGCGTCGGATTGTTCATCCACTCCCGCATCCGGGCTTCAACCTCGTAGTCGAAATCTAAACCCGTCTTGCTGGCGAAACTGAGGCGGGAAACGAAGTCGTTGTGCTTACCAACCGCCCATCGGGCGATAGCGATGTTCCGCATCACGTCGCGGGTCTGTGCCAGCAACTGCTTTCGTTTGGGCGAGATCAGCTCATTGTCTTCGCTTCGCAGATTGTTCGCGGCGAGCCGGCGCTTACCGGATTGGATCGCGTCGTAGCTCAATTGCTTCTGGCCTCGGTCCGCGACGGAGTGAGCAAGTTCGCCGAGCTTTGACCATGCGTCGAGACTGCTCACCATCCACCTCCAAGGTCGATCGTGGCAATGCGTGGTTTCCGTTCTGGGCGATGCAAGAGTTGATCTCGCCG
>DASYEA010000464.1:0-3567 GCA_036499265.1 Schlesneria sp.
TGACTCTTTCGCGTCATCCCACGGACCAGTGCCGCCGACCAACGGATTTTGTACGATGTGAGGCCCCTCACAAAAGTACAACACCCGTTACGAGAGCACTGATGAATCGCTTCTCTCTGTTGGTATCTCGCCTGCTTCTGATTCTGGCAGTCATGATAAGCTGCGATGTCACCCGGGCAGTTGAACCGAGCGGCGAACTCGCAGAGCGATTGAGAACTGTTAAGTTCGATCATTACGCGCCTGCGCCCGGCTATTCCGAAGGCCCCATTTGGCGAAATGGCGATCTCTACTTCTGTTCGGGTGGGCTCTTGCGAGTGACGCCGGATCGAAGCATTTTCACCTATCTCGACCTGGGACCGGCCGGCACAGTTCTGCGTCGAGACGATCACATTCTGATTTGCGACAATAAGTACAAAGCACTCCTTGATCTTTCTCCGGAAGGGAAGGTGAGTGTGATCGCAGATCAGTTTGAAGGACGACCGCTGCGGAGTTTGAATGACCTGACAATTGACGCTCGGGGGAATGTGTACTGGACAGATCCAGAAGGGTCGTCACCGCAGAACCCGGTGGGAAGCATCTACCGCGTGCAACCAGACGGCCGAGTCAATCGAATTGCGACAGGGCTCGCTTTTCCAAACGGACTGGATGTCGACCCTGACAGCAAGTTCCTGTACGTCATTGAATCACAATCGCAAAAAATTCTGCGTTATCCGTTGCCGGAAGAGGGACGCCTGCTGGGAACCCCCGAGGTGTTCTATGACTTGGGTGGATCGGGAGGGGACGGGTGTGCCTTTGATGTCAGTGGGAATTTGTGGGTCGCCGACTTTCATCAACCAGACGCGGGACAGGGGCGGATCACCGTGCTTAGCCCAAAGGCGGAAGTGCGGGCCTATTTACCGGTGCCAGCCAAGGTGGTCAGCAACATCACGTTCGGCGGCAAAGACCGGGATGAGATCTTCTGCACGACCGGGGATCCCCCAGGGGTCTTTCATGCGAAGGTTGGCGTTAAGGGATTTGCGGGACACCCAGGCCAACCGATTCCGACGACGCGCACGTTGAATCTGGTGCCTCGAGTATTGCATGGGGACGCCGCAACTCTGCAACAAATCGCCAAAGTCGCGTATGACTCCAAGCCTGACGGAGGCAAGCAGGATGATGCGTCAAGCATTCAAATCCAAGCGTTGTCCGCCAATGTCGCTGATCCAGTCGTCCGCAAAAATATCGAGCAACTGTTGCCAGAAATTGAGAAAGCGGCAGTTCGATCGGCACGAGATCGCATTTTGCTGGCGGAAGTCAAACGATTGAACGGCAAGGCCATGACGGAGGTGACGGCTCCGGATTGGCTGCGCGCGATTGCCGGAGACGAAGAACTGGGAGTCTTCGCGCAGATCGTCGAGTTGAATCTGAACGAGCGGACGGACGGCCACAAGGAACCGGAAGCGAAACCTCTGACGGAACGAGTCCACGATGAAACCTTGGCACTTCTTAAAGGCCAGAGCGCATTGCGACGCCTCGAATTGAGTGGCACGGCGGTCACCAGTGCAGGGCTCATGCACTTGCGGGAGCTGACGAACCTGCAGTTTCTCAATCTGTGTTTGACCAACGTCAGCGACGAGGGCTTCGAACATCTCGCGAAGTTGACGAACCTTCGGCGAATGACCGTTTGCTCATCGAAAGTGACGGGAACCGGATTCCGCCATCTCACCGGAATGACGCAGTTGGAATCGATCAATTTGCACTCGTCCCCGGCTAGCGACGCGGGACTGCAGGCGATCAGCAAATTGAACAGCTTGAAACGACTGGAAATCGTTCACACAAACGTCACAGACGCCGGGCTGAAGTGTCTCGCGGCGCTGACCAACTTGCGGCAGCTGCATATTCATGGCAAGGCAGCAACGGAAGCGGCATTGCCCTTCCTGGCACAGCTTGGCGAACTGTACGAGTTGGATGTCTACGATCATGCCGCGAGTAATGAGACGCTGTCACAAGTAGGGAAACTGCCGAAGCTCCGGATGCTGCGACTATTCGGTGGGCCGTTTGACGATGCCGGAGTGAAGCATTTGTCAGGGATGACGACCTTGGAAGAACTGACATTGAATTCAGGGAAAATCACAGACGCCTCGATTGAAATCATCAGCAGGCTGAAGTCGCTCCGCGCAGTTAATCTTTCGGGAACCCAGATCACCGATGAAGGGAAGGCCCGTTTGAAGCAAGCTTTGCCAACACTGGAGATCACTCCATAGAGACCGGCCAAGCAGGTTCGCATTCTGGCAACGATCGGGAACTGGAAGCGCCAGCACTACACTTGCGGTTCTTCAATCTGGTAAGCTACGACTGCAACTTTGGGCAACTTTTCGAGAGATTAACAAGGAGCTTGCCACGATGATTCGTGCTGTTGGTCTGTGCCTGGTATTGAGCGGAATGTCGTATTCGCTGGCGTTCGCTGAGGAAAAGACGCCTCCAACCGATGCCGAAAAAGGGGCGATGGCAGAGATCCGAAAATCCGGCGGGCAAGTCATGGAACTTGCTCAGAATGATTCGCGACTGGATGTCGCCTTTCACCTGGCCGATGGAAAGATCGAAGATGCACAGCTTGCTCCACTGAAAAACCTTCCCAAGCTGGCCCAGTTGAATGTGCGTGGTAAGGACATTACGGACGCCGGATTGGCGAATATCAAAGACTCCAAAGCTCTGGTTCGACTGCATCTGGAGCGAACGAAGGTCACCGACACGGGACTCGACCAGTTGAAGGGATTGGAGAACCTTGAATACCTGAATCTGTATGGAACGGCCGTCACTGACGCTGGCTTGAAATCGCTGGAAGGACTGAAGAAACTGAAACGGCTTTACCTGTGGGAGACGAAAGTCACCGATGCGGGTGTGGCGGGTTTGAAGACCGCATTGCCAGAACTGCAGATTTTTCGGGGTGTCGAGCCAGCCAAACCGGCCGAAGCAAAGCCTGAAGAGAAGAAGCCCGAAGAGAAGAAATAGTTAATCCGATAAGACATGGATCCCAACTGCGGGAGTCGTAGAACCATGTTGGTCGCCATTGCTCGACAGCTAGTGATTACAGTCGTCGTCCTGGGGGTGGTCGGGATCAGTGCGATCCTGTGGCCATTGGAGGATCTTCGTCCCGAGCGGCAGCTTGCCGCCGCCGGGGCCAAGCTGTGCTTTGCTCACGATGAAACGATGCTGGTGGGAGCACTGCTCGAAGGAGAGCACGTCGGCGATGACCTCGTTATCGTTGCCTCCAAAGTTCCCTCGCTGCAACGGCTGTCACTGATTGATAGTCGTGTCAGCGATCATGGGATCAGGTCGTTGCGGTCGCTACAGAAACTCACTTCGCTCAATGTCAGCCGAGCAACCTTGTCAGGCGAATCCCTGGCTGCCATGGCGGAATTCCCCGTCCTGCGGGAACTGCGACTGGATGGCGGCGAATGGTTACGTGACGATCATCTCGTCGAATTAGCTCGGCTGAACAACCTGGAAATCCTGAGCCTGGCCGACACGAATGTGACGACGATTGGACTTGAACATCTTCGCCATCTGCCAAAGCTACGTTATCTC
>DASYEA010000465.1:0-5244 GCA_036499265.1 Schlesneria sp.
GTCGGCCGGTTTCTTTCCCTTGACGTATCCGTTGAAGCCGAAATTTGTCGGCTTGTAGTCACCGACAATAGCCACGTTCGACTTTTCGGGAATCTTGTTTTCCATGCCGAGTGTCCAATAGACGGCATTGATGATCAGACGGCGGACCCCTTCTGCGGTCAAGTCGGTCGCCGCACCCATCGTCGTGCAGAAGACTCGTGCCTCTTTTCCCGAGGGGCTTTTGTAGGACTTCGTCCAAGCAATAGGCATCATTGGCTCGTTCTTCTTGCCAGCGACACCCTTCGAGGAGGACTCCAGTGTTTCTGTGACTTCGCCTAACAGCAATGGCGTCGTGTTCTTCGCGATATCATCGAGCACGACAGTGTAGACATCGGTGGGGCCGAAGATGCTCCCTTTTTCGATACCTCGAATAATGGGATTGCTTTCTTGCCCGCTGACAACGATTCCTCGAGTTCCTTCTTTACCGTGATGTCCGTGATGGTTCACCCACTGCTCGCCAAGAACCTGCTTGCCAAAGCCACCTTGCCATCCCGCGACGTTGCTGCCGTTGCTGTAGCGAGCATACGTCCCACCGCCGTTGAACGCGTGCGTCGCAGTGCGCAATCCGATTACGGGCTTTCCGGATTCGACATAGTCCGCAATGTACTTCATCTGATCATCGGGCAAGTGACGGAATCGCGTGGCAATGATCATCAGGTCGGCAGTCTTCAATGCCTCGAGCCCGGGAATGTTGTCCCCTTTGTTCGGATTGATTTCACCGGTCGTCGGTTCAATCGCGAACAAGACGGTGGTCTTAAACCCATGATGCTTCGAAAGGATTTTGGCCAATTGAGGAAGTGCTTCTTCAGAGCGGTATTCTTCGTCGCCGCTGATCAGCACAATTTGTTTCCCCTGCCCGGGGCCTTCGCCTCCTTCAAAAGTGATCCAGAGATCTTCCGCCTGCGTTAAGGTCGTTGAGCAACACAACACAGTCAACGCGCCCAGCAGTCGGCGAATGGCAGTCAACTTCATCGTCGGTGTCCTTCCAGGTGAGCATGATTCGTTTTGCCAGTTCTCATCGACGAAAGCGTACCAAGGGATGCCCATGTCGCCAATCTCGCCGGAAATTAAGAAGAGAGACCAAAGCAATTCTCACCCATGGACGGGACTTGTCTAGCGGGAGGAAAGCCACCGATCCTTGATTCCGGCGACTGTCGATTGAGAGGTGACGCACTTCACGCCACAATCGAACATCTCTTCCTCGTCCTAGAGACTCGACCATCTTTCCAAGGGCCGCGCGATGACGATTCGCTTCGACTGTCAATTCTGTGGCAAGACGCTGAAAGCCGACGACACCAAAGCGGGTAAAAAGGTGAAGTGCCCCAGTTGCGAAGGCTTGCTCTCGATCCCCGATCTGCCTGTTTCCGCGGAATCGACCCTGCCAGAATCGGATGATCTGGACGACGAAGTCGCCGAGGGAAGCACGACAGGCAAGCGAACGATCCCCTGCCCCATGTGTGACGAACCGATCTCACCACGCGAAACCACTTGCCCTTACTGCGGGGAAGAGATCAAAGCCAAACAGAAACGTCGCAGTCGTGGTCCCATCGCGGATCCCATGAAGCGATTCATGGGGGCTGTGATCGACTTGCTGGCGATCGGGCTGTTTGTTGCTCCGGGCGTGGGGCTCAATGTGGCGGCCGTAGTGACGGCGCAAGACCAGAATGAGCCTCCGTTGTTATTTCTCATTGGAGTTCCTTTGATTGGATTGGGTGCACTCATTGGATTTGCCGTTCAAGTCTACTTCCTGAGCAAAAGTAGTCAGTCGATTGGCAAGTATTTCATGAAACTCCAGATTCTCGACTATGCGACGAACAAGCCCGCTGACCTCATCAAGACATTGCTCTTGAGAACTTTCGTCAACGGGTTAATTGGATTGTTCACTTGTGCGCCACTTTACTTCATCGTCGACTCACTATTCATTTTCAACGATGAACGCCGCTGCCTGCATGACCAGATCGCCGGGACGTATGTCGTCGAGATCTCGGAATCTTGATCAAAAACTCCTGAATCGAAGCGGTTCCGCGAATCCTGCCGGTCATCGCTGACCAGCATCGGCTTGACGACGATGGCAGAGTTTTAGGGTCGTTCCACATCTAGTGGTTGGTTCATCAGTTCCCATGGCAAGAGACCCACTCTGACCGATTTCCCACCGGCCTAATTGCCGATTCGATAATAGATCGTTTGGAACATCGGCGTGATCGCTGTTCAGGTTTCGATGTGATCGATTCGAGTTCCGGCAAATCTCGCAGGAAGCGTCGCCAGTTGTCCGAACGGATGATTGAGCGTCAGATGGGAATCTCATGAACTCCACGAATGCGACTGGCACAGGCACGACTGCGCCGCGACCGTCTCCTCGAAAACTACTGCTGCTTTGCACAGCATCATTGATCGCAGGGATCGGTGCCGCGAAATGGCTCGAGGGCCGTGGCTCGGTTTCCTACGGCGGCTCACTGCAGTCACGAATCACCTGCATGATGTCTGAACGTCCCGCTCGTGTGCAGGAAATTCTGTTTGCCCCTGGCCAGCGAGTCGTTCCGGGAGACAAGCTGTTGCAGTTGGCCGACGATCAGTTGACCGCTCAGATCGTTGAGAAGCAGCGCGAGCTCGTGGAATTGGAAGCCGACCTGAAGATGGCTCAGGCCAAGGCCGAAGTCGAACTGGAATGGCGACGCCGCGAACTGAACACCGAGATCTTCCAGACGCAGCTCAAGGTGTCGACCGTGACCCAGGAACGGACGGCAAAACAAGTCGAGCAACTGGCTTGGCAGGATCAACTTCAGAATCTCAAAGCGGACCGCACCGGACCAGATCTGGCCGATGCGGTGCTGCCGGTTCGTTCGGTCATCATCGATTCCCCATTCGCCGATGAGCGCCGCTTGCAGGCTATATTGAAAGAAGATGCTGCCGCGGTAGCTGCAGAGGCGCTGTCTGAGCAACTGGCTCTCTGCGAGCAGCAACTCGAGCGGTTGCGGAAGCTGGATCAACACTTGCCCGAAAAAGTACGTGTCTCGGTGGGCGTCAATCTGGTTGAGACTCGAATTGGCAGTGCCCGTGAACAGCTCGCCGAGTTCGAAAAACAACGAGAGTCGCTGTCGGTCGTCAGTTCATCTCACGGGATCGTCGGAACGATCCACCACGGTCCTGGCGACCAGGTCGTTGCTGGGGATCCGCTGATCGAGCTGTTGGACGATGAACGACGGCATCTGGTGGCCTGTATTCCTTCGCGCGCCGCCACAAAGCTGCGTCCCGGGACACGCGTTGACCTGATCTTCCCCGGCCGGGAACCACGTATCGGACTGGTCGCGGCGATCCCGCCGCACGCCATTCCAGCGGATCAAAGCCGACCGGCTGACGATTCGCAAGTTGAGGTGAAAGTCGAGCCGGCCGGGAAATTGTGGCCCAAGCTACCTGTCGGTTCCCGAGTCCAAGTGCAGGTCTTGCAGTAACGGCGTCAGATGTCATCATCGGTAACGACGCGGCGGACGTTAATGATCCGGTCGATCGAGTAAGGGCCCAGCTCTCGTGGTTCCGTGTCGACTGGATCGCTACCCCACAGGACGAGTTGTCCCTGTTGGCTGGCGCGGGCGTCTGGATAGCCGCGAAGGTTCTGGCCCTCCTTCAACGTGACTTCGACTTCAGTCGTTTCTTCGATCCCTAGCGACTCATGAACCAACTCTGGAAATCGAGCCCACGCCCAAGGCCACAGCGTCTTGTCCGCGGTGACTTTGCCGGCGATATCTGCCCAATCCAATTCCGCTCGCTTGAGTGCGGCCAAGGGAGCGGAACGGCACCACGGCTGCAAGAAATCTGCAATCCACGCTTTGCGAGATGCGACCAGATCATCAAATTCGGCCACACCAACACTCCTATCGTTTGTTCAACACTGTGCCCAGGACTCGCCGAACATCGCCAGCCACTTCTTCGACAGGCTTGATTCGGTTGCCATCCACGCAATGGATGCGCGTCCAACCGGTCCCCTCGGCGGCGAGCAACCTGTAGACATCATGTACCTTTTGAAGGTACGCGCTATCAGCCTCCTGCAAATCGGCGGCGCGATCGGTGTAGGCGCGTTGTGCCTTCATCGCGATCAGTTGCGTCGCATGCGCAACGGGCACATCGAGGAATAGCGTACAATCCGCTTGGGGCAAGCCATACAGTTGATGCTCCACATATTGAATCCAGCGAATCAACTCAGTCCGCTCTTCACCGACGACCTTGGCCGCTTGATGAGCAATGTTCGATGCGACGTAGCGATCGCACAGCACAACTTCGTTGTCGCGAATCGCATCCAGCAGCAACTGACGTGACTCGAAGCGATCTCCTGCAAATAGCAGCGAGACCAGAAACGGGCTGACCTGATCAAGGTTGCCAAAGCGACCGTTTAAGAAGTCGCCGATCTTCGCACCGAACTGCGTGTCGCGATAGCGAGGAAAGCTGAAGAGCTGGCAGCGCGTGCCCTCTGCCCGCAATGAATCGAGCAGGCGTGCTGCTTGAGTTCCCTTACCAGAACCATCGATTCCCTCAATCGCCACCAGCAGTCCCACAACCAAACCTTCCCATTACAAGAATCAGACTGCCACGTCGGTCAGCAGGACCACCGCATCGTTGACTGATGTCGTCATCGTAAAATAGTCAGTCAGCCGGGCCGTCAACAGGACATCCTGTACCATCCCTTGCACGCCGCAGACAACCAATCGACCATCGCGGCGATGCAGGTTGCGATGCAGTGAAATCAGTTTCCCCAAGGCGGCGCTGGTGACGTGATTGACGAAGTTCAGGTCCAACGCCAGTCGACGGCAACCGAAATGCTCGACCAGCAAGACAAACTCCTGCCACAGCTCTTCGATGTTATCTTCCTCGGAAAGCTGATGGCGGCTGATGCGAGCGACAACGACGGGGCCGTGCTCTTCCAGAGTCATGAATGCCGGCTTGAACTCACTGATTGAATTCATTCCTGAATCTCCCGCTCCGCCTCCAGACAGTGTTCGCTGGACCGTAACCCGCGTCCTCGCACCATCCGGCTGACATCGTCGCGCTGACCGGGGATTTCCACTGGCACGTAACGTCGATCGGTCCCATGAACCCAGCCGGGACGATGTTCGATTTGGCCCTCAATGAGCACCTCCAAATCGGTACCCACGAGCGACTGATAATACTGCTGCGCGAGTTCGCGCTCCAGTCGTTCCAACTTTTGCATGCGCA
>DASYEA010000466.1:0-4886 GCA_036499265.1 Schlesneria sp.
CCCGCATTTGACGGTCACAGCTCGCGACAATATCTTCTGCTGCGGACCGAACCGGCGATTGATCTCGATGATCGATACTTCAGATCTGATGGAAATGCAGCGGCGGTTTGCCTGGACTGGTGATCGTAATCACTACGACGGGCTGGCGACCTTCTGGCAGTTGGGCGGTCGGCTGGGATTGGCCACTTCGCGGCAGCTTAACTTTGAAGACTGGCGAAATTATTGGGGATCAGGCGAGGGAAGCGGTTCGATTAACACACCCGTGAAATGGCGTGCGAGAGCGGCTGACAACAGTGGTCCGGTTATCGTCGCCTGGCCAAACGTGGACTATTCAACGGTTGAACTGGATGTGGTCGCGAATCCCACAACCCGAGTTCCCGGCGCACCGTTGTCCAATCTTCCGGCGATTCCCCAAGAACGCACGAACGCTGCCAACGACGACGACGTGAACGATTCTGAGTAGAATCGAATTCGTTCTCTTTGGTTTGCATTCTTCGGACGGCCGCGTCATTTCAGCGTTACGGCCAGGAAAACAGCTTCATGCCGTGGCCTCAATCGTCTGCCAATCTGTTGCCGCTGCTGATTATGGTCTCACCCCTGATCGGAGTGGCGACGACGATCACTATGTCGCGATGGAACATGGCACTCGTCCGTCCGATGGCGATATCGAACTCCTCGTTCACGCTCTTCCTCATCGCGATGGCGATCTGGCTGCAACCAGTCGCAGATAACGAAGGACTTCGCGAAGTTTCGAAGAATCCACCTGGGTTTGAATGGCTGGCAGAAACAGTGGCCAACGAACAGGGCCCCGCACTCAGCGGTATCAGGGTCCGCATGGGTTGGTGGCTGAATGGGCTTTCGACTTTGACGGCTGCCATCGTTGGGCTCACCGTCTGGGCGGTCTTCTGTTGTCCTAACGAGTTGGCAGGTGAATCTTTTGCCGCGAACTGCTGCAAATTGCTTTCTTGCCAGGCGCTTTTGTCTGCCTCGACGTTCTCTTCGGACTGCATTGCGGCGATCTTGTTCCTGGAAATGTCCGTGGTCCCGATCTATTTGATCATCGGGCGGCATGGCGACAGCAATCGAAGGCAGGTTGCCAGCGGATGGTGGATGTGGCAACTGAGCGGATGTACCTGTTCGTTATTGGGAGCAACCTTGCTCGTTGCCTCGCAACCCTGGATGCAGGCCGAGTTCGTCACTGTGCGACAAGGGCTGGTCTTCGACACGCACCTGCTGGTTCAGGCGATCCAGCAAATGCTGAATCGAAGTGAGTCGGCTCTCCACATCTGGAACAATGTACGGCCCTGGGCTTCGGTGTTGATGTTATCGGGATTACTCATTCGCCTGCCCACATTTCCGGTTCAAGGTTGGTACCAGTCGACTCTGATAAGCGCCCCCACGGGTATCGCGGCCCTGATTGCGGCGGCCTACCCGTTGGTTGCCTTCGGAGGATGGGTGAGACTCGGAATGCCACTGTTCGGATTCCATTCCGGGACGATGAACAGTGCGTTGGCCGTCGCTGCGCTGGTCGGGCTGCTTTACGCCAGTATCGCCGCACAGTCGCAGACCGATCTGAAACATCTGCTCGTTCTGATCTCTTGTGCGATGATTTGTATCGCTGGGATCGGCTTGAGTTTTCGCAATGTGGACGGCGTTCGAGCCGCATGGCTGATGATGCTCTCACATGGGCTATCGATTCCTTGCGGATTGCTGTTGGTTCAATCGATGGAAGCTCGTCTCGGTACGCGCGATCTGACTCGGCTGAGCAGTCTCGTGTCGACCTCTCCTCGCCTGGCCATCCTGCTTGAACTACTGTTGCTTAGTTGGACCGGCGTTCCGGTTTTGGCTGGTTTTACTGCGATCTATCAGCAACTGGCCGGAGCCTCGAGTATCGGTACGTGGTTGATCATGGGCGAGTTCATCGGACTGGTTGCTCTCGCAGCAGCAGGTTTGCGAGCGTTCTCACATGTCTGGAGTTGGTCGCCAACATCGAGTCTGGAATCGTCGAAGCCAGTACCGCCGAGCCCACTCGATAGTAGTTCGCGCGAACTTGTTGCCCTCGCTCCGTTCATCGTGCTGCTAATATTGGTGAACGCAGCTCCGATGTACTTTCTGCCAGCGGTCGATGCCACAATTCCAAGCCGGCATCGTAGTTCTCATCAGCCGTAACTGCTGCCAGTGCGCGCCGTGTAGGTCAGAAGTTGCTCTCCATGCGGCAAGTCGTGCCAGCATTGATAATCCGATCGGCAAAGTTTGCGCAAGCCCGATTGTAAGATGCGCCTATCGGTGATGATTTTGATGAGCCCTCTGAGATTCGGTGAAGTACCGCAAGTTTGCCCGTCGATGCTACAGACGATGCGGGCTTGAACAGACTCGATTTTCGTCATGAGACGCGCGAGACAGAGGAGCTATTCCGATGCGGCATTATCTGTGGACGTGGATGTTGTTGGGAGGAGCTTTGGCCTTCCTGCCATGCTCAGCCGAGGCTCAACGATTTCGCCGTCCATTCAGTGGTTGTTGTGAAACGTGCCAGCACGCCCACGCGAACTGCACTTGCTCGCAGGCCGTGGCTCCTGTGCAAACACAGGCCGTGGTGCAGACTCACATGCAAGCTCAACAAGTGACGACTTTTCAGAACGTCACTGAAACACACGTCCGCAATGAAACAATCGTTCAGAACGTCCCGGTGACGACCTATAAGCAGGTCACCGTGGATGAAGGGGGCTACCAGATGGTCTGGGTTCCCAAGCCTGTGACCAAGCAAGTGGCTCAAACTGTCATTCAGCAACAGACTGCCACGCGAGCCGTACCTTATCAGGTGACGCGCCAAGTCCCCCAGATTTCGACACAGCTTGTTCCAGTTCAGACAGTGCAGCACGTGACTGCTGTAGCGCCAATGGCGACGTTCACTCCGGTTCGATTCCAGGCTGCCGCCAGTTCGTGCAACGTCTGCAATCATTCGCAGTTCGGCACCACTGCTTTCGCCGCGCCGGTGTATGTCGCACCGCCTCAGTACAACACGGCCTTGGCCCCAACGATCCAGTACGCTGCACCACAGACGGCCACAATTCAAACTCTGCCAGCGATCCCGGTTCCAGTACCACAAACGGCTCGAGGACCACTGCCTGCTCCTGCTAACTCGACCGAGCAGTGGCAGACGATTCCTTCGCGTCCCTCTCCAAGCACCAGCCAGTACGAACCTCCCATGAGCCGAACAGTTCCCGTTCCCATGGACGAGGCTCGCACGATGGGACCACGAATGGCATCGCGATTCACTCCGGCTCCTTCAGCCGCCACCGTGTGGAATAGTCGACAGTAACGATTCACGAAGCGCCTTGTCGGCCGCAAATAAGAAAAGCCCAGACCATCATCCCTAGGTTGATGATGGTCTGGGCTCTTTGTTGTTCTAGGCGACTGTCGTTCCCGCTAAAGCAGGAATCCAGCCTTTCACTCTGATCGACCCAGCAAACTCAGTCTACCGGATCATGCCGGCGATCCGAATGACAAGCTTATTTTGCCCCGGTCTCTGGCGCAGGCGAGACTTTTGGTTCGAGATCCTTCTTCAGCTTCGGGACTGGGATCTGATTCGGCGTCACTGGAGTTGGCTCCTCAACTGCTGCCGGGGCTGGCTTCGGTGGCACGGCCGGAAGATGCATCTCCCGATAGGTATCGACGTGCTTCTGAATCGCTCGCACGTCCGTATCACCTGTGCCGCAGAGGTCCGTCAATGATTGCTGAACGTCCTGCTGGCGGTAGTAGGATCCAGCCGTAAACGCGCGGCAGGACTGATGCCCCACGTAGCCATAACTCTGGTCCAAACTTCGAATTGCGCCGGCGTACTCTTTCATTTCCAGATCGACTGCTGTGCTGACTGTGTTGAGGCCAACAACTGCTCCCAAAACCCCGACCGTTCCCAGCAGAACGGCTTCCGCTGACAACACCACGCCCGACTCATCTTGCCACAACTTCTGAATTACCTGCATGTTGCACCCTCGTTTCGCGATTAACGTTAAGGAGCCGCCATTCGGCACCTCATTGAATCCGCGGCAACGCTTGCACGGGAGCGGTTGTAACGGTTATGACGATTGTAGCGATCATAGCGATTGTAGTGAATATGGATAATCTGCAAATTAATGGAGTTTTACAAAGATTGGGACTTACCTTTAGAGCGCAGTCGTCTTGCCACAGTCCAAGAAAGCGATCGCACTGCAATCACGCGATTTCCCTAACTCCGGGCGATCCGCTCAATTGAGTTGCTTGATGGAAATGGAATCCCAAGGCATCATCTGCACGGCTGAAGAATAAGTTCCGTATCCGAACCTGAAGGGCTGTCCCCGATGCAGCGGTCTGTGTTCTATAAACTGTTCGCGATGATGTTCCTCGAGTTTTTCATCTGGGGAGCTTGGTTACCTCTGATCTTTGGCTATCTGCCAGCCCTCGAATTCACACCGCTTCAGCAGTCGCTGATTTTGAACGCCTTCCCCGCGGCCGCCATCCTGGCAATGTTCTTCAGTAATCAGTTTGCGGACCGTTATTTCGCGGCGGAGAAGTTCCTGGCGATCAGCCATTTGATCGGCGGAATCTCGATCCTGGCGCTGTTCTGGGTCACCAATTTCTGGGCGTTCTTCGCGCTGATGTTGATTCACTGCATTTTCTATGTCCCAACGATTTCGATCACCAATTCCATCGCTTTTGCGAGCATGAAAGATGCTCAAAAGGAATTCGGGATCGTTCGCATGGGAGGGACCATCGGCTGGATCGCCGCCGCGTGGCCTCCTGTCTTTATCCTCGTCGATTGGAAGGCTGTCTCGGCGAAGGGGGCAAGCGGCTTAACGGGGTGGCTCGATGCGGTGTTTGCTTCCCCATTGGCAGGCAAAGCGATGCAG
>DASYEA010000467.1:0-2650 GCA_036499265.1 Schlesneria sp.
ACTCGTTGAACGATCACTGCGTCGCATCACGGGGCTTGTCGGCTCACTCAATTTTGCCGCTGCAGAGCGCGAACTCGATCGCATCCTACCTCGTGATCCCGATCACGCCGAACTGAACTATTGGCGAGGATACCTGCATCACGTCTATGGCGAACGCGATCACGCCGAAACCAGCTATCAAAAAGCCGAACGCGCTGGCTCCGAAAAAGCGAAAGAGAAAAGAGCATTGCTCAGTCTGGAATCAGCGCTGTCGGCATCCGCCTCGACGGTCATTGATCCCCCGGCTTCAAGCGAAACGATCGATCCCAACACTTTCGCGTCGCATGTGCGACTCGCGAAACTCTATGAAGAGCATGGGTGGAGCGGTCGCGCGCTGGCAACTCTCGAATCGGCGCGACAGCGATTTGGCGATCGTCCCGAGATCCTCTCACCGCTGGCAGAACTGTACTTGAGATTTGCCCGCCCAGAGGAAGCCCTCCCGCTTTTCAAAGCGGCCCAGCAAGCCTGGCCGCATGACAAGACCCTACGACAAGGCCAAGCCGCTGCTGAGGCCGCTTTGCGTGTTGCCAAGTTTTGAAAGAATCTTTTCGTCTACGAAGGATCTCGATCGCGCAATGTCCGCGATCGAAACAGATAGACGAGGAACGACCAGAGTCCCGCGAAGCGGTATTGGCCATCGACATAGTGTTCGATCACATAGAACATGAAGTAGTAGAAACGGGCCGAACACCAGATCGCGATTGCCAGCAATATCGCGTTCCGAATGCTCAGGTTCTCCAGTAGCAGCGTCCCTGACGCCGTGATGCTGCACATCAGGAACAAGAAGCCTTTCAGATAGATCAGCCGTGGATCTTTCAGGTCGCTCATCGGTTGTTCCTGATCTTGCATCGAACTCAGCAGCCTCGTGTCAGGCTCGCCAATGGGGTTTCCAACACTGTATTCTTACAGGTCCCCTCGGCCCCTTGGTTGCTCCATCATTCTACGCAGGATTTTCTCGGATGACTTTGCCGGTTGTACATCGTGATTTTACTCGATCCCGGTTGCATGAGGATGAACTGGTTGCCAATCCGTTTGTGCAATTTCAACATTGGGTTGACGATGCGATCGCCGCCAAGATCGTCGATTGGGAAACGATGACCTTGGCAACTGCGACGAGCGATGGTATTCCCTCGGCGCGAACGCTGTTTCTGCGCGGATTCGACGAACGCGGGTTTGTGTTCTACACGAACTACGAGAGTCGCAAGGGGACTCAGCTAGCTCAAAACGCGCGTGCAGCGCTCGTGATTCATTGGCGCGAGTTGGAGCGACAAGTCTGCATCGAAGGTCGAGTCGAACAAACTTCCGCTGCTGAATCGGATGCCTACTTCGCCGACCGACCACTGCAGAGTCAGTTAGGAGCATGGGCATCGCACCAGAGTCGACCTCTCGAATCTGCCGAGGCTCTCGCACAACGAGTGGAAGAGTTCCGCAGCAAGTTCGCAGGAAGCCCAGTCCCGCGCCCGCCGCAATGGGGTGGCTTCCGCGTTGTCCCGAATCGAATCGAATTCTGGCAAGGTGCCCCCGGCCGTTTGCACGATCGCTTCGTTTACAACCGACAGCCCAATGACAAATGGATCTGGCAACGACTGAACCCTTAACCCGCCGATTGGTCTAAGCGGGTGCTGCGACCTTTGCCGGTGCCGTCTTGTCCAATGCCATCTGCTTCATCCCGCGCAAGTCCAGTTTGCCAGTACCAAGCAGCGGGATCTCTTCGACTTCGATGAACGCATCGTTGGAAGGGATCCACAAATTGGGCAGGCCTTCTTTGGACAGCTCATCGATAATCGTCGGCACCGATTTGTGCAGCCGCTTATGCAGAATGATGAGCCGTTCGCCCTTCTTTTCATCAGGGACTGAAGTCACGGCGATCTGGATTCCGGCATCGGCGTTTGTCGGATCCTCGCAGATCTTGGACAGGCATTCTTCGACTTTGAGATGCGGAATCATTTCGCCTGCAATCTTCGAGAACCGACTGATTCGACCGGTGATATGGACGAACCCTTCGTCGTCGACCATCCCCATGTCGCCCGTGTCGTACCACCCGTCGATGACGGCGGCAGCCGTTTTTTCTGGGCGATTCCAATAACCTAACATCACGTTAGGCCCCTTGATCAGCAGCAGTCCTTCCTGGTTCACACCGAGCGGTTCGCGAGTCGCCGGGTTGACGGCGCGAATCACCACGCCCGGTAGCGGACGGCCAACCGTTCCCAGCTTCGTTCCCTTTTGCAGAACCGCATCGCTGCGATGATCGGGAATATTGACGGCCGCTGGTCCCGATGTTTCGGTCGCTCCATAGCCTTCGGAAGGAAGCACGCCAAACTTATTGCGGAACTGTTCGGCCAACTCGAGCGGCAGCTTTTCCGCTCCAACAACGGCCAGATCGAGCTTGTGGAATTGCTCTTTCTCACATCGCTTCAAGTATCCGCGCAGGAACGTCGGCGTGCCGAACAGGATCGAAACCCCGTGCTGTTGAGCCAGCTTGCCGATCTCTTTCGCATCCAGTGGATTGACGTGATAGACCACCTTCGGCGTCAGGCACATTGGCAGCCAGAGTGCGGCGAGATATCCCAGCGAGTGGAAGATCGGCACGACCCCCAGCACGACGTCGGAA
>DASYEA010000468.1:0-6810 GCA_036499265.1 Schlesneria sp.
TCTTCACTCGTGAGATTCATAGTCGGCCTTTTCCCCTATTTTTTCCGTGTTTTTCGTGTATTCCGTGGTTCAATTCCGTGGTGTTGGCTTCGTCACCACAACGTGTAGCCCCCATCGATGACGAGCGCGGCACCGGTCATGTAGCGTGACGCGTCGCTGGCCAGATAGACTGCCAGCGGCCCGAGGTCTTCTGGTTGACCAAAGTCCCCCTGAGGGATCATGTCACGAAATCGCGACATCACATCGGGGCGTTCGTTGGACCAGCGAACATTCGGTGCTGTCATGAATCCACCGGGACAGATGGCATTCACCGTGATCCCATGCCCGGCCCAGTCGGCGGCGACCGAACGCGTGAGCTGAACGATGGCTCCTTTCGCGGTTTCATAGCTGCGACCGCCGATCCCGCGGTTGGCGACCATGGCCGAGATCGATGCGACATTGATGATGCGACCACCCTGCCCTCGCTGGATCATCGCGCCGCCGAAATGCTTCATACACAGGAACGTGCTGGTCAGGTTCAAGTCCATCAGTTGCTGCCATTGCTCCAGCGTCTGGTCTTCGAGTTGCTCGCTGATCCGACGTCCGCCGACGTTGTTGATCAAGATGTCGATCGGACCATGATCTTTGAGCACGCGGTGACAGATCGATTCGCATTCGGCAGTCTCACCAACATCACCGACGATCGGGGTCGCAGTCCGGCCGAAGCGGCGAATGTCTTCCGCGGTCGCGTTCAAGCTTTCCTCTTCGCGGCCGACCAAGACCACGTCGGCCCCGGCGTCGGCAATAGCCAGTGCCATTTCGCGGCCCAGGCCTCGGCTGCCACCGGTAATGAACAGCCGTTTTCCCGTTAATCGGAATCGATCCAGAATACTCATCGAGATTCAGTCCTAAGAATGCGAAGCGAAATTCCCACTTTGAAGAAGCGGCGCGCCGTTTTATCGGAAAGCATTCTACAATGAAGGACAGGCGATAGAATCCAACGACGACGCATTGAATCACGACGACGAGGCCTTTGACAGGATCTGCACATGCTTCCCATCACCTACAACACGGCCGCCTCGCGAGCCCTGCGGCTGAAGTGCCCTCGTTGCGGTGAGGGACCGCTGTTTAAGAACTGGTTCGTGATGCACCCCAAATGCACACATTGCGAGCTGCGGTATGAACGAGCCCCCGGTTACTTCCTGGGGTCGGCCTATGTCAACTATGGAATCATCGCGATCTCGATGACAGTCATGTACATGGGGCTTCACTTCGGCGCCGGCTTCAGCAATCAAGTGCTGGCGCCGCCACTGATTGCCTATTGCATCATCCTGCCGTTGATCCTGTTTCGGTATGCCCGGGCCTGGTGGCTGGCGATGGACTGCTATTGCGACCCAACCAGCTTTGCGGAGTCTGAGGATTACCTCATCCGCGGCGAGCAACTTGCGAATCAAGCCCCGGTGAAAGAGACGACTTAGTTCGTAATGCATAGGCCCGTATCCATCGAGACAAGCTCGAAGGGGGGGGAGATCAGCTTTGTCAAATCCGATAATCCCCACCGAGTTCATCTCGGTGGAAACGGGCCTTTGCACTAGACAGACGAGTCTCCACAATCGTGGCACCTATTGCATAAGAACCCAACGTTCTGGTGAGTCCATGTCATGAAACAGCGACTGCCACGAATCGTGTTGGCCGGATCACTCCTGCTGATTTGCGTCACCAGTACGTTTGCGGATGGCGATCAGGATTGGCCGCAATGGCGCGGGCCACTGGGAACCGGTGTCGCACCGAATGCGGATCCTCCAGTCGAATGGAGCGAAACGAAAAACATCCGCTGGAAGGTACCTCTGCCGGGAAAAGGGCATTCCACACCCGTCGTCTGGGGCCAGCGAATCTTTCTCACGACAGCGATTCCCTATGGGGAAGCGCTGCCACCCAAGCGGAGTACCGCGCCGGGGACTCACGACGGCGAGGCGGTGACGCAACGACATGAGTTTGCGGTTGTGGCTATCGATCGACGAGACGGCAAGATCCTGTGGCAGAAGACCGTACATAAGAAGCTGCCGCACGAAGGGGGGCACTACACCGGCAGCCTTGCTTCCAACTCAGTGGTGACCGATGGCGAGCATGTCTATGCGTTTTTCGGTTCGCACGGACTGCATTGCCTGGACATGAACGGCGAGATCATCTGGCAGAGGCAACTGGGAGAGATGCAGACCAAGCATGGGCACGGCGAAAGTGCCTCGCCCGTATTATATGGGGACAACATCTTCATCAACTGGGATCAGGATGGCCCCTGCTTTGTTTCCGCCTTCGATAAGCGGACTGGCCGGAATATCTGGAAGGCTGATCGCGATGAAGAGACATCGTGGTCATCACCCATTCTGGTTGAGAACGATGGCCAGGCGCTCCTGATCGTTGCCGGGACCAATCGCATCCGCGCCTATAGTCCTGTGACTGGAACCGTGATCTGGGAATGCGGCGGCTTGTCATCGAATATCGTCGCGACACCCGTCTCGGCTGACGGCATGCTGTTCGCCGGCAGCAGCTACGAAAAGCGAACGTTCCTGGCGATTCGACTCGATCGCGCTCGCGGTGATATCACCGATTCAAATCACATCGCATGGACTCGCAGTCGCGGCACGCCCTATGTTCCGTCGCCGCTGCTGTACGGCGACGCGCTGTACTTCCTGACGCACTATCAGGGGATCTTATCGCGAGTGACCGCGCAGACGGGCGAAGACAACCCGGGCCCGATTCGATTAGGCGGCATCGGCAATATCTATGCATCACCTGTCGGTGGGGGCGGTCGCGCATACGTGACGGATCTGGACGGCAACACCATTGTCGTCAGCCACAATGACAAACCCAAAACGCTCGCCCTGAATCATCTCGACGATGTCTTCTCCGCCTCGGCCGCGATCGTGGGTCGCGAGCTATTTCTGCGAGGCAAGAAACACCTGTACTGCATCGTCGATGAATCGACCGCGAAGAAGTCGGATTGATCGATTGAGTGGCATTCTGCCACTCAATCTGCGTCCTTCTGCGAAATCTGCGGATCAAGATTCTTGTCCGCAGATGGCGCAGATTTGACAGATTGAGGAAGAAATAAAGACGGGAAAGTAGCAACCCGTCCTGATCTCGACTCGATCTCCTATTCTTCGCGAATCACATCCCGAAACGTCGAGGTTTCTGGCGTGTCGCCGTCCACGTGATCGACACCACGTCCAATGTTTGCCGCGAGATGTTGCAACAGCTTGTAGACCCATTCGGTTTGGTCTGACATCCCAATCGCGGCCGCTACTTGCTCGGCTGTTTGAGGCTCGTCGGCCTGCTTGAGATGCGCGACCAGGCGGGATTGCAGATCGAGGACCGAGGCTGCCGCCTTCTTGCCCGCTTCGACGCCCGGCTGGTGATAGGCATTGATGTTGATCAGTTCGGCGTACAGACCGACGGCGCGTTCGTACAACGCGATCAAGGCACCGATGCTGCGACCATCCACTTCGTAGACCGAGATCGTGATCGAATCGCGACCACTGTCGTATAATGCCTCGCGAGTTCCCAACAAGAGGCCTTGCAGGTAGTCGCCGCACGTGATTCCCGGTTCCACTTCGAAGTCGAATTCGGACAGCTCGCCTTGATCGTCGGTATCGAGGTCGCGGTCCTTCAGCACCTGGATGAATGTCGCGAAGAAGTTGGGGATGCCGTCTCGCAGTTGTTGCACATACGCGTGCTGATCGGTCGAACCCTTGTTGCCATAGACTGCGATCCCTTGATGGACCGTCTTGCCGTCTCGATCCAGTTTCTTACCCAGCGATTCCATGACCAGTTGCTGCAGATAGCGGCTGAACAAACTGAGTCGATCCTTGTACGGCAGGATCACCATATCCTTGGTGCCGCACCCGTTGCCGATGTGGTACCACATCAATGCCAGCAGCGCGGCCGGGTTCTTCATTGGGTCGGATTCGCGCGTCAGCCGGTCCATCGCGGCGGCACCATCGAGCAGATCTTCGGTGTACAGGCCTTGCAGCGCGGCGGGAAGCAGTCCCACGGCCGACAGCACCGATGTCCGTCCGCCGACCCAGTCCCACATCGGGAACGTGGTCAGCCAGCCTTCGGTCTTGGCGACGTTGTCGAGTTTGCTGCCTGCCTGCGTGATCGCAACCGCGTGCTTGGCGAAGTCGATTCCGGCATCGCGGTACGCCTTCTGGACTTCGAGCATCCCGTTGCGAGTTTCGGGCGTCCCACCGGACTTAGAAACGACCACGACCAGCGTCTTGCCGAGTTGGCCATCCAGTTCGCCGAGGATCTGATCAATTCCGTCAGGATCTGTGTTGTCGATAAAGAACGGCATCATTGCGTCAAACGGAGACCCCAACCCTTGCGCGACGAACTGCGGGCCGAGGGCTGAGCCACCGATGCCGCAGACGATCAGAAACTGGAATTCTTCGTCTGCCGAGGTGATGCGATTCTCGTGAATGTCTTCCGCAAACTTGGCGATCGCAGCCTGAGTGTCGCGGATTTCGGCGGTGATTTCGGCAGTCGGTGCCAGCTCGGGGGCTCGCAACCAGTAGTGGCCGACCATCCGATTTTCATCGGGATTGGCAATCGCCCCTGCTTCCAGCGCTTTCATCGCGGCCAAGGCCTGCTGCATCCGAGGCAACAGCGGAGCCAGGTCGCTCTGCTCAAACCGCACGCGGCTGACATCCAGCGAGAAGCCAAGATCGTCATCGGTGATCAGATACTGACAATATCGTATCCATGCAGCAGACATGGTTCGCCTCTGTGGAAATGGAAGACTGGCAGAGTCACGCGCGGACTTTGCGGGATTGCGGGAACGTCGCCACTACGATACCGACAGCCAGCAATCAGTGCGACACACGCTGGGCCGGATTCGTTGACCCAGTACTCTAGTCAAAGATGCCTGCCGCGAATTCGTCAGAATGTGGTGGATCAGCGAGGAAAGGGAGTAGAGAGACCGTGCTTGGAGATACCGCGGGAAGACGGGTGATCGGATTGCGTAGTTTTGGACCTTGATGACGGATCACAGATCGATAAAGGTCGAGCCATCGAGGTAGCAGGACACGCGCGGGTTCGCGATCCTGTGTCTTCACGACAATCATCTCTTCGAGCCTCGCCTTTATTATTTCTCCACTGGGACCAGAGAGGTTTACGAGCGGTTCCACCTGGCAGGGTTTCTTTGGCCCGGCTGCCCGGAGTGGGTTTCTGCCTGTAAATAGTTCGGCCGCTACGAGGCCGAGTTGAAACACGTCGCTCTCGGGCGGAGGCGTTTTACCGGTGAGGTGGTATTCGACTAATTCCGGCGTCCTGTACATCTGAGGCATCGCCGGAATAGTACTTTCCGTGCGGCCAGCAGAAGTAAGTGAAGTACTGGCGACATCTTGAATGACAAGGCCGAAATCACCGAGTACGCAAGTGCCCGCTTTCAGAAAGATATTCTTAGGCTTGATATCGCGATGTACGACATATGGATCACGGCGAGACAGATAGTCTAATGCAGAGAGAAGCTGCATGATGGCGCTCACTTTTTCGATCTCATTGAGCGAGCATATGTCCATGCCGTTCCTTAGTGTCTCAGGTAAAAATTCCATGACAAAGAAGGGGCGGCCGTCTTCGAGAACACCTTCATCGAAAACCCTGACGATCGCAGGGTGGTGACAATCCCTGAGAATGTGGACCTCTCGCATGAAGCCCTGCTTCCATTCTTCCTTCTCTTGTGAATTTGGATTGAAGAGCTTTACTGCGAACAATGTGCCCTTGTTAGGACCGGTTGTGGCCAAGGCGACATGGACTTTGCCGATACCGCCCTCGCCTGCGCTGCGAATTGACTCATAGGTGATATCGCGCCACGATACGAACACGTCCATCTGTCTATCCTCACCGCTGAAGGCCTACTACCTCACTGCGGGGACTGCGTCTGCTTTACGAGGCCCGTCCGGGATATCGGGATGTGAAAGAACGGTGCGTCGGGGTTATCGAGATTGTAACCCCAAGAAAGAGTCCCTTCATGAAAAAGGTCATGCCAGCATGTCAGAATGGCCTGTTGCAATTCGAGATCGAGCATCGCATGTCTGCTGCCTCCGATCTCGCTCGCAACAGCATCGAGCACAGGTCTCTGCTGCGCATAGCCGGGCCCTTTTTTGGCGTATTGCATCGCTGCCTCAAGCACCTTTTGCCTCAAATTCAGATAATTGATGGACATCGTTGACCCTTCCAGGCGCGAACTCAGAAGCAATACCGAAAGAACCCGGTCACGGTGATTATACGCGGGCAAGTCAGGCACCGCTAATGAGATCCGTACAACTTGCCTCGTGAGACACTGCGACGCTTGGCCAGCAGGATTCAATGGACCATCCTGCAGACGTTGAAGCTCCCAAGAATCGAAGTCGATCGAAATTATTCGAAAGTGGCAATCGATACCGCCGTTCCGTCAGCAGTGCGACAGACGCCGTCATCGTCTATGATCATCTTCAGGCCGCCTTCATGGACTTGTTGGCACGAACCGCTGAAGTTTTCTTAAAGACCGGTCAACAATTGCATCTCAAATTGACCGACCGCCGATAGGAGAATAGCTGTGAAATGGATTTTGGGTGATTCTGCTTTGCATTGCTGCCGTTAAGTCGACAGGGTGGAAGTCGTTCGGGCAAATCACAAGCGGAGGTACCATGAAAGGTTCGCGAGTCCAGATACTCTTCCTGTTACTGGTTTCTCTTTCTCTTTTTGCCTGCACTTCGCCCCAGCAGAAGCCTCCGCGCCGGGTACCTCAGGTTACGGTCGGCCTGGTTCAGTCCAAAACCGTCACGCTCTCAG
>DASYEA010000469.1:0-4712 GCA_036499265.1 Schlesneria sp.
TAGAGCGCATTTCAGTTTAGAGTAGCGCGAAGCTGCGTAGGATAGTAAAGTGACGGTCTCAGGAGGATACCGTGCAAGCCTATTCGAAAGAGTTTCGTCGTGAAGTTTTGTCGGCGTGTGATGCAGGGCGTGAGACCAAAGAGGTCGCGATCCAGTTTGGTGTGAGCAAATCGTGGGTCAGACGCATCAAACAGGTGCGTCGTGAAGAGGGCAAGACAGCACCGGCCACCACGCGACGTCGCCGGTCGACCTGGGAAGATGACTCCGATCGCATTCTTGAAATCATTGCCGAATCTCCCGATCTCACACTGTCGGAGTTAAAGGCCCGATTGCAGACATCGTTGAGTGTGACGACTCTTTGCCGCGCGCTGCAGCGATTGAAGATGACGCTAAAAAAAAAGTCTTGAAGGCTTCTGAACAGAACCGTCCTGATGTCGCAGAACGACGTTCTCAGTGGCAGATCTGGCAACCGAGCCTGGATCCGCAGCGCCTCGTTTTCATCGACGAAACATGGGTCAAAACGAACATGACGCGTCCTCGGGGCCGTGCCCTCCAAGGAGAACGCCTGATCTGTCACGTGCCGCATGGGCATTGGAAAACGACAACGTTTCTGGCAGCACTGCGTGTGACGGGGTTGACGGCACCCTTGGTTGTCGATGGAGCGATCAATGGGGCGTTGTTCAAGGGGTGGGTGGAGCAACACTTGGTTGCGACCCTGCGTCCCGGTGACATTGTGGTGATGGATAACCTGACCAGTCACAAAGTCTCCGGAGTCCGCGAGGCGATCCATCGAGCTGAAGCCGAGATCGTCTACCTGCCTCCCTACAGTCCGGACCTGAACCCGATCGAAACGGTCTTCTCGAAATTCAAATGGCTCGTACGTTCACAGTCCCGCCGCACCGTCGACGCACTCTGGAATCTCTGCGGCCAAGTCGCACAACAATTCCAAGAACCCGAATGCCGAAATCACTTCCAGAACTGTGGATACCGCTACACTTAGGTGCGATGCGCTCTAAGCGGCGTCGGCGTGATCGCCGTACTGCGTCTGAAACGCGCCCTTGCTCTCGATGATCGATGTCGCATCGAAGCGTTTGCCGAAGTAGTGCTTCTGCGCTTTCTCGTCGTTCAGCACAGTCTCTGCATCGCCACTGACCAGAATACGGCCCGAGAAGACGATATAGCTGCGATCCGTGATCGTCAGTGTTTCACGCTCGCGGTGGTCGGTCAGCAAAATCGAGATGCCTCGATTTCGCAGATCGGCAATAATGTCTTGGATACTGTGAATCGTAACCGGATCGATCCCCGTAAAGGGTTCGTCCAGTAGAATCAAACGTGGATCGCTGGCCAGGCAGCGGGCGATTTCTAATCGACGACGTTCGCCACCGGATAGCGTGCCAGCGGTCTGTTTGCGTTTGTCCGATAGTCCGAACATATCCAACAGTTCGTCAGCGCGCGCGAGTCGATCGCGGTGCGACTTGGGTTGGAATTCCAAGACCGCATACAGATTCTGCTCGACCGAGAGCTTGCTGAAACAACTGTCGTTCTGCGGAAGATATCCCATCCCATGCTGAGCTCGCTTATAGAGCGGCCAATTGGTGACATCAACGTCGTTGAAGATCACTTGGCCGGCAGTTGGCTTCACCAACCCGCAAGCCATACTGAAGCTGGTCGATTTGCCGGCCCCGTTCGGTCCCAGCAGTCCCACGATTTCACCCGGTTCGACATGAAAGCTGACGCCATCGACGGCGCGCTTGCCGGGATATTGCTTCACCAGTCCGTTGCACTGCAGTAATGACACGTTCGTCCTCCATGACGACTGGGATCTGACTTAGCGAATTCGCTTCCACCGCCACCATTGCGGATAGAACGGAACAGAGTACTCGGGGTACTCCCAAGCCTCTTTCTGTTCTTCTGGAAACTGATTTCGATCGAATTGGCCTTCATTGGGCGGTACGGGACGATGCCCGATCAACGTAAAGCCGTGACCTCCGTTGAGGAATGGAATTCCATGCGGCCAGTAAATAAAGAATGCCTTGCCGATCAAGGCCTGTCGTTCGACAGCATGACGGTTCGGTGCGTGACGAACTTCATTCGGCCAGAGTCGGCTATCCTGGCTGCGAGGGCTGTTATCCCCCATTACGAAGAACTGATTCGCTTCGAGTTGCCGGAACTCGACCTTTTGCGAGTGATTCTCGTAGATATCGCCCCATTGCTGAGGATCGACCAAGGCCTCTCGCAGACGTAGCCCTTCGTCGACTTCGTGATGTGGGGGCGAATAGTTACCCGCATCATTCGACACGTTCTCGGCGCGATAGTAGATGTCGCGTTCAACCAGCAAGCTCGAAACACTCGCAGTGAGACCTTGAGCCGTGAACGCGGCGGGGCGAAGGTCGGCATCCTGCGGGCGTCGATTCGAAGGGGCGTCAAACTCGGCCCCCGCACCAAATTCGATCAGCCCCGAACGCAGCCAATTGTCATTCACCCACAGGCAGAGCCGATCGTCGACATTTGCAAACCGCAAATTGTAAGTGCCGGGCCCCTTCACTGGCGTTTGCGCTTTCGCCAGTTCGATCTGTTGCGCGGTCGCCGGGTCAGCAGCCAGGTCATCACTTCGAGTTAATGTTGCCAAGCCAGTTGTTGGATTGATTGAGCAACGATAACGTCGCACGCCTTCATTCAGTTCCAGCGTAAAGTTAGCTTCGGGGTCAGCGATAGCTCCGATCTTCAGCGTACAACTCAGAGTCAAATCGCCAACCCAGTAGCAATCATCATCAAGCCCTGGCGAGCGACCACCGGTGTAGGCATTGTAGCCGCAGAAATCGGAAATCAACTGCGGTCGAGGATTGGGAGTCGCCACCTTATTCTGGTCCGCAGCAGCCCAGTCAGGAATTGAAGGGACGTAGTGCGAATAGCGAACCGTCTGCGGCCCAGGTGATGCCGTGATTTCAAACTGCCGTGACTGAGAATCTTGCTTCCATCCTCCTTCGGATTCTGAATTCCAAGCCTCTGGCCAGCCGTTCTTGATTAACTCTAATGGGGCATGACGATCATCGTATACGGCCTGCTGCAGAAGTTTTTGTTTGTTCGGATCCTGCTTTCGCAAGATCTGGAATGGCCCGGTTTGATCGCGACGCGCATAGATGTCGCCACGTTCGACACGAATTGTCTCGCCGGGAAGGCCGATCAGTCGCTTGATGTAATTTTTCTGAGTGTCTTCCGGATATCGGAACACGATCACGTCCCAACGGCTGGGATTCTGGAATTGATACGCCGCTTTGTTAACTAGAATTCGATCGCCCTTGAACACGGGCAGCGACCGCACATCATGGACATGTCTGCAATTCGGACACATTGACTGCTCGATCCGCCGCGACGGGATCAAAAAGGTTCCCCCCTCGTCTAGCTCGTCGCTGGCCCCAATCGCGTATTGAAAACCACAGGCCGGGCAATCGACTTCTTTGTTACGTCCGTAAAGAGTGGGTGCCATCGATCCTGTCGGGATCACAAAGGCTTCTGCAACGAATGTTCGAAACAGCAGCGCCAACACGAACGCGAAGGCAATTGATTCAAGGGTCTCACGGAAGACTCCTTGATGATTGTTATGCTGCGGAACCCGTTCCAGTTCGGGCGTTTTTTTGATGACCGGCATACCGGCCGGCTGATTGATGGCTTTCGACAATTCCACAATCCTTACATGGTCAGCGGCTCGACGCCTTTGGCGACATCCGTTCGACAGCCAGATCATCGTTGCGTCGATAGCCTCGTTGACGCACGACCCATATCCACAATTGTTTTGAGACCATCCAGCCCCGACACTATAACCGATCCAGTTCTCGCCGAAAATGCGTCCTTTCGACTTTTGCCAAAAGGATTTGCGGCTCGAATCTACATCGTGGCGAGCAACCGTCAGAGCACAACGACAAAGCGGAGTTCACGCGAGGTTTTACGAGGAGCTGACTTCACGCCTCAACAACGCACGGCGAAAAATCAGGTCATTCCCGTTGGACGACCGAAATTAACGCATGCAGAATGCCGGCGCCGCCATATTGCCAACCGCTCATTTCCATCGCAACTTATTCCTATCGCAGGACTTAATAGTAATGTTGCGGCACCATTTCGCATTCCAATACGTGCTTGGCTTGCGTCCCGTTAGGGTTGCAACCGACACCGACATTTGCCACAATCTTCCATTCCCACAATGGTTAGCTGCATAATTAGCGTAGCCAACCAATCTTGCTGAGGTGGGGCTTGCAATGCTACGGACAGCATCCGCGATTGGTTGCGATTGCTGTGATCTGTTTTTGAGTCATTTTGTTAGAGAGATTCGCGGGTTATGCCTCTATCGCGCACCACGCTCGAACGTCAAATGCAAACGGCGAAGGACGCCCTCGCAGGTTGGGTCAAGACACTGAGCGATCAAGGGCACGAACGTCCTCAGTTCAAGAAGAATCCTCGGTGGCGCCAGTTGAATGCAGACGTCAACGCCATTCGTCGACGCTTGGATGCCGTGGCCGCCGTCGAAGCCAACAACGCCGAAGTCGCCGAGCGTAAATCCGCAAAGCTGGCTCCCGCCGAGTAACTCGCGAAGCAACCGCTCGATTATCAGCCGAGTTCTGCATCACGGGACTTGCGTAGGCAATCGCGACGGATCGAAATTCGATTACTGGAGAGGTGGCAGAGCGGCCGATTGTGCAGCACTGGAAATGCTGTGT
>DASYEA010000470.1:0-17793 GCA_036499265.1 Schlesneria sp.
GGCCAAGATCGGGCTCGTCGTGGTTAACGGGCAACCACGCGATGCGTCCGGCTCTCGATAAAGCGACGCCACCAATCGGTGATTTGCTCGGCAAAGCAGGGGTCCGGTCCCAACTTCTGGTTGCGAATGGATCCAGTCCCATTCCGTGGGAAACCGCCGGTTTCGATGCCATCGATCGAGTCGTTGGACAAGTGGGACTGGAAGCAACGCCCGGCGATGTCGCCATTGCCCAATTGGTCAAATCCGGGATCTCGATCCTGCGAACCCCGTCGTCGGTTCCGCGATTGCTGTGGCTGCACTGCAATGAACTGGATTTGCCACCCGAAGGTTTCGCCTCTCTGTATTTTGAGGACTTTGAAGAGCGCGACATCAAAATCGCCGAGATGCCACACGAAGAGTGGTCTCGCCAGATCGCGGTGGCTGCGGGGGGCGTGTCACTGATCGACCATTGGCTTGGTGAAATGCTGACGCACATCCAGTCCAATTCGGCAGGTCAACCGACGCTCGTGATCATCGCTGCTGCTCGTAGCCGTAGCTGGATGGACGAATTTCTGGCGGATACTCCATCAGTACGCAAGCATTGTCCAGCCGATCTGCTGCGAGACCACGAGACTCGAACACCGCTCTTTGTTTCGGTCATCGGCGACGAGCGATCTGCGGACTTAACCGGAATCCGTTGTTCTCGGCTGGTCCAAACGATCGATCTGGTCCCAACGCTGGCCGACTGGTTTGGCGTAAAGACTGAGCCGACTCAATGGGAAGGTCGTAGTTTGCTCAAGGACGCCATCTCGACAGAACCGGGCCGCAACGCAGTGTACTTTTGTGACGATCAAGAGAAGTTCGGAATCCGGATGCTGAAATGGAGTTGCCTGATGCGAACTTCCCACTCCGGAGTTCCGTCGGGAGTTCAATTTGGAGACTCGCGCTGGCCCGAACAAGTACAGCTATTTTCCAAACCTGAAGACATCTGGGATGTCACTGATTTGTCGACCCAACGACCATCGGACTGCGAACATTTTGTGGGACAAATGAACAGTTATCGCAGCTCAAACAAATTCTCAAACACACAACTGACCAAGTCACTTTACCCATTGCTCCGAAATCCGGTTCATGAAGATTGAGGAGCGACGGCATTTCAATATCCGATCAGATCGCGTCCAGAAAAATGCGCCTTTAATTTTTATCTAGTTGTGCTGGTCGAGATCGCGATGAAAACTGAAGCCAGCGGGGTCGCGTCCGGTTCGTAGGGCAGGTAGGATGCGCAAGTTCTCCAATCCTTCACATTCCCGTCCTCCCTTGAGGAGATGGCACTGTCATGAGTGAGACTGCAACACAAGCCGAGATCGAATCTTCGATCGCCAAGCTCAGTCAGGCGTATCAAGCGATCCGCGAACAAATGTCCAAGGTGATCGTCGGTCAGGATGACGTCATAGAACAGTTGCTGATCGCGATGTTCAGCCGCGGTCACTGTCTGCTGGAAGGGGTGCCAGGGCTGGCCAAGACGTTAATGATCAGCACGCTGGCTCGCTGTTTGTCGATGAGCTTCGCTCGTATCCAGTTCACACCCGATTTGATGCCCGCGGACATCACCGGAACCGACGTTTTGCAGGAAAACCGTGAGACCGGTCGCCGCGAACCACAATTCATCTCCGGCCCACTGTTTCACAACGTCGTGCTGGCTGACGAAATCAACCGCACGCCGCCGAAGACGCAAGCCGCGCTGCTGGAAGCGATGCAGGAACGTCAGGTCACCGTGGGTCAGACTCGCCACATTCTGGCCGACCCCTTCTTCGTGCTGGCGACACAGAATCCGATTGAACAGGAAGGGACTTATTCGCTGCCGGAAGCGCAGCAAGATCGCTTCATGTTCAAGGTCTTTGTTCGCTACCCCACCTTTGAAGAAGAACGGCTGATCGCCAAGCGGACGACATCCATTCAGACCGATGATATCAAAAAAGTGCTCGACGCGAGCGAGATCCTGGCGCTGCAGAAGTTAGTGCGACAGGTCCCCGTCAGCGACCACGTCGTCGACTACGCCTTGGCTCTCGTCCGCCAAACTCGAGTCGGTGAACCGGGGATCCCATCATTCATTGAAGATCAGTTGAGCTGGGGTGCGGGTCCGCGAGCGGTCCAGTTCTTGTTGCTGGGTGCCAAGGCCCGCGCGCTGCTGAATGGTCGCACATATGTCTCGACTGAAGATATCCAGGCACTGGCTGCTCCCGTGCTGCGACACCGCATCGTGGTCAGCTTCGCGGCCGAAAGCGATGGCATTACGTCGGACAAGGTCGTTGAACAATTGATTCGGTCCACTCCGTCAAAGGAAGGCGAGCTGACCCGTGACCCAAACCTCGCGAAGATTTTTGCCGCCTGAAGCCATTGCCCGCATTTCGCGGCTGGAGATTCTGGCCCGAAATGTCGTCGAAGGATTTCTGTCCGGATTGCACCGCAGCCCGTACTTCGGCCAATCAGTCGAATTCGCGCAGCACCGCGAATACGCGGCGGGTGATGACATTCGTCGCATTGACTGGAAAGTCTGGTCAAAGACCGACCGCTACTACATCAAGCAGTACGAGGAAGAAACGAATCTGCGGACCACACTGCTGGTGGACCTTTCCGAGTCGATGCAGTTCGGTTCTGGCGAGTTGAACAAGTACGAATATGCCTGTCGGCTGGCCGCATCTCTATCGTACCTGTTGATTCGCCAACAAGATTCGGTCGGCATGACGACCTTTGACAACGCTGTCCGCAGTACCGTTCCCCCCAGCAGCAAGCAGAACCATCTGCAGGCAATTTTGTCCTCGTTAGATATTCAGAAGCCAGCGAAGAAGACAGACCTGCAATCGCTGCTGGGATTGGTTGCGGACCAGCAGACTCGCCGTGGGTTAATCGTCCTGATCTCGGACTTGTTCGTTGATCGCGCTGGCTTATTCAAGGGATTGAAGCTGCTGCGCACTCGCGGCCACGATGTGATGGTCTTTCACGTCATGGACGACGAAGAGCTGGACTTCAACTTCGCCGGGACGACCAAGTTCGAAGGAATGGAAGAGATGGGTGACCTGATCTGCGATCCGAGATCGCTGCGAGAGGGTTACATCGCTGCTGTCACCGCCTTCGTCGACGATATCCGCAGGCACTGCACTCGACAGATGATTGACTATCAGACGATTCGCACCAGCGAGCACCTCGACGCTGCGCTGGCACACTACCTCACTCACCGCGTCGGCATGCGACAATCGGTAAGGAACTGACGCATGACCAGAAAGTCCTCCATTCATAAATTCGCCCGTGTGATCGCGGCAACATTCGTCTGCTGCTTCGTATCCAGCGTTCTCGGACTGACAGCCGTTGCTGCGGACAAGACCAAAGAATCCGAGAACCTCGAACAACAACTCACCGCCGCCAAGATCGCGTTTGAGCTCGACTCTGAAGGCCAGATCACTGCAGTCACGATCGGACACAAAGAGGCACCGATCAGTGTTGGCACCTTGAAGTTACTTGGCAAAATCAAAACTCTGAAATCGATTCGCAGCGATGCGGCTTTCGACAATGTTTCGACAGAGGAACTAGCGGCCATTGGGGCCATCAAGAGCCTGGAAACGCTGTCGCTCGATAGTTGCGATTTCCAAGGGAGCGACCTTAAGAAACTTGCCACTCTCCCCAAGCTGACCAAGATCGAATTTGTCGATAGCACTCTGGATGACTTTGGAGCGAAGGGCCTGAGCACAATCAAAACACTGAAGGTTTTGAGTCTGAATGGAAACCAGATTACGGATGGGGGGCTGAAGGCCCTTTGCAACATGAAAGAACTTCAAGAGTTGAGCGTTGCAAAAAACCGTGAGGATCGCCTTAAGCAAAATTCGTCGACGATTAGCGACGCAGGCCTGCCAAGTCTAAAGGGGCTGAAGCAACTGAAATCATTGAATCTCAGCGGATGTCTGATTTCAGACGCAGGGCTGAAAACGCTCAGCAGTTTGAAGACGCTGGAATCGCTCAAACTGGCCAACACAAAAGCCACACCAGATGGAATCGCCAAACTGCAGCAAGCACTGACCGATTGCAAAATCGTGACGAAGGACGAATCGTCCACATCGAAAGAATAGAAGACTTCGCAGAGACCATATTCGACTGACACTATCTATGAACGCTTGGCTGGCCGGTCACTTTTTCAATCCTGCATTCGTCGCGAGCGGCATGCTGCTGCTGGCGTCGCCGATCATTATTCATCTGATCAATCGGATGCGATATCGGCGAGTGCAATTTGCCGCCATGGAGTTCCTGCTCGCCAGCCAACAGCGTAATCGACGACGGTTGCTGCTCGAACAACTGCTGCTCTTGCTGTTGCGCATGCTGATCGTCATCGCGATCGTGCTGTTGATTTCCAGACTGATTCTTGACCCATCGCAGATGTCGATCTTCCGCGGTGCTCGCGCACATCACGTGGTCCTGCTGGACGACAGCCTGTCGATGCGCGATCGCTGGGGCGAAACCAGTTCGTTCGCCGAAGCACTCAAGATCGTCAACCGCCTGGTCGCCGGTGGAGCGGAACAACCCAACACTCAGAAGCTCACTCTCCTCAGACTGTCTCGTCCCGAGCAGCCAGTGCTATCTGAACGCGACGTTAACGAAGACTTCGTGACCGAACTTTCAGCCAAACTGGATCAACAAGCGTTCCCCTGCACGCATCGCGCGCTCGACTTGGTGGCCGGCCTGCAAGCTGCGGGCAAGCTATTGGCGGGAGAGAGGGGGACCATTCAGAACCTGCATGTCATCTCAGATTTTCGCGAACGTGACTGGCAGGACCAGAAAGCGATTTCGGCGGCGATCGACCAACTGACCAGTGCCGGAGTTTCGGTGAATCTCGTCCGAACGGTTCCGGAACAGCATCCCAATCTCGCCGTCACTCATCTGTCGGGCGACATCCAAGTTGCCGCTGCCGATGTTCCGTTGCGATTGAAGGTCGCCGTGAAGAATTCGGGACAGCAAGTCGCGACTGACGTGCGGCTGGCGATGTTCGACAACGACGAAAAAATCCCCGCCAGTGTGGTTTTCGAGAAGATCGATCCGATGACAGAGGTCTCTCACGAGGTCGACGTCCGCCTCACCACGGCAGGTCGGCACCGACTGCGAGTGAGTATCGATACTGATTCGCTGGTGGAGGATAATGCGCGATTTTTAGCTGTCGATGTTCCGAAGACGGTGCCGGTCTTAATCATCGATGGCGATCCGAGCGGAGACGACGGATCTTATGTGGCGGAAGCATTGGCCGCGGACCCGAAGAGCACTGGGTTCGCGCCGGTCATTGAAAACGTTGAGTACCTGCGACGGCGGCCACTCGATGATTTCCGAGCGATCTACTTGCTCAACGTCCCCGAAATCCCTGCTGATGGATTGGATGCACTAGAGAAGTACGTTGCGGCGGGGGGCGGTTTAACTTGGTTCGTTGGACCCACAGTGCGACCAGCTCACTATAACGATGTATTGTATCGTAAGGGTGAAGGTCTGTTTCCTGTTCCCTTGGATACAGCTCCCGAAGTCTTGACCGAGGACGCAACCAATCCCGGTGCGGACATGCAGGTCGTCGATCATCCCGCGCTGCGTTTGTTCGCGATCGACAATACCTCACTACCCAAGATCCGCATCGAGAAGTATTTCCCTGTCACCGATGATTGGAAGAAGGATGATCAAGTTCGCAATGATGGTGTGCGCACGCTGGCAACCGTCCGCAACGGCGATCCTCTCATGCTGGAGCATTCTTTCGGCAAGGGGCGCGTCATCACAACGTTGACGACGGCATCGCCCGATTGGAACAATTGGGCCACCGATTACAGCTACGTCGTCGTCCAACTGGAACTGATGAAGTACATCGCCCGCACCGATCGCAGCCCTGAAGCCAAACAAGTCGGTGAGCCGATTCAACTGCTACTAAACCCCGCCGATTATACCGAGACTGTCGAGATCCTTTCACCCGGCGTGGAAGGCGAGCGAACGACTCGACTGCAGGCGGCTCCCGATCAGAGCGACACGAACGCCAGCAAACTATCGCCGTTGCGATTGTCGGCAACATTCCGAGAGACCGATGACCCCGGCATCTATACGGTTCGGCTAATGACGCAGGCTCAAGTCAGCGAAGATCGTCTGATCGCTTATAATGTGGCTCCTCGAGAAAGCGATCTGCAATTGGCTTCGACGGACGATATCCGCAAACGACTGGGTGGGAACAACAAGGTCACCATCCAGGATTTTGGCCAACTGGAGTGGGTTCAAGGGAAAGAGGCGGGCTCGGAAATCCGCCAGTGGATCCTGTGGACTCTGCTATTCTTGATGATTGCCGAACAAGCCCTGGCTTATCGATTGAGTTACCACCGAACGAATGCCGCTGCCAAGCCCAACTCCAGCGGGCGACGCAGTGAGACTGCTAGACGAACGACGACTTCCGTATGAATTTGCATGTGATTCCCTCATCGATCCTGCTGGCGGCCGAGACCACGGCCACGCTGACATCGCGCGAACTCGACCTGCCGCAATCGCCATTCGGCTGGTTACTGCTGCTGGGTGGCAGTGTCGTTGTGTTCGCCTGGGTCGTCTGGCTCTATCTGCGCGACACGCACGAACTTTCACCAGCCTGGAAAGTCTGGTTGACGACCCTGCGGCTATCGGTCTTGGGATGCCTGCTGCTGATCGCGCTCAACCCATCGGACCGAACTCAGAAACAGGCGTTTCGACCGTCGCGAGTGGCCATCGCGATTGATACTTCGCTCTCCATGCGACATCCGGCCGACTCGCCAGCCGATTCATCGCCCGGTTCCGACAAGGGTCCATCTCGAGCCGAAGCGGTTCAGCAATTGTTTTCGAAATCGCCGCTGATCGATCAACTGCGTAAGCAGCACGAAGTCAGTATCTTCACGTTCGATTCTCGACTCGATGGGCCTCATCGCGTCTATCCGCTGGCTACTGATGCCAATGCGGCATCCGCCAACAAGCCGGACGCCAAGCCGGAAACTCCGCTGGACTGGGAAGAAGCCGTCAGGCCACGTGGACTGGAAACACGCCTGGGTGAAGGTGTCGCCGAATTGATCCGACAGTCGGCGGGCCGAACCCTGTCAGGCATTGTGATCATTACCGACGGTGCGTCCAATGCTGGGATCGATCCTGAGACGGCGCATGATCGCGCTGTCGCCACGAAGACGCGGTTGATCACTGTCGGAACGGGGACGACGCAGCAACCCGTGAACCTGGCGATTGCGGAAGTCATCGCTCCGACCGATGTAGCCATCAACGATCCCTACGAAATCAAAGCTTACGTTCAGGGACAGGGGCTGAAGGATCAGCAGGTTGAAGTCGAATTACTGTCGCTTGGAGAAGGTGAAGAGGGTGAACCAACGCTGATCGAAAAGAAAACAGTCACCCTGTTGGACGATGGGACACGAGTCGAAGTCGTGTTTCCTCAAGCACCCAAACTTGCTGGTAAAACGACATTCACCGTCCGAGCGACCCCGGTGATTCGAGTCTCAGAGTTCAATGTCCAGGACAATGTGCAAACACCAACCGTCACCGTGTTCGACCGACCAACAAAGGTGCTGTTGGTCGCCGGCGGTCCGATGCGAGACTATCAGTTCGTTCGCAACCTGCTGTTTCGGCATAAGTCTTTCGAAGTCGACGTCGTCTTACAAACGGGTGTCCGCGGAACAAGCCAGGAGTCGAATCACTTACTCCCCGACTTCCCGTCCACTCGCGAACAGCTTTACGATTACGATGCCATCATCGCATTCGATCCCGATTGGAAGGCGATTGCACCCGAAGCAATCCCGCTGCTTTACGATTGGGTCGCCGATGAGTCGGGTGGATTGATCCTGGTGGCAGGCGATGTGAATACTCAACAAGTCGCTTCGGGGGCCGACGGTATCGACGAAGTGAATGATGAATTGACACCACTGCGTCGGCTTTATCCAGTGATTCTCAGTTCGTATTTCTCCGCAGCACGGTTCGACCAGGATTCCAGCCAGCCGTGGCCGATTGCGTTCACGCCGGAAGGGCAGGGGGCTGGATTCTTGCAACTCACCGATGATCCCGTCACATCGGCCGCCCGGTGGAAGGAATTCACCGGCTTCTTCCGCAGCTATCCGACGGGAGGCCACAAAGCGGCCGCTCGAGTTTATGCGCGGTTCTCGGATCCACGTGCCGCGACCGAGCCGCCAATCCTGATGGCATCGCAGAATGTGGGGCGAGGCCAGAGCTTCTATCTGGGCAGCGGTGAAATGTGGCGCCTGCGGTCGGTAGGCGACGCCGATTATGATCGCTTCTGGATCAAGTTGATTCGCGAAGTCGCTCAGGGGCGGACGAAAAAGGGGATCAAGCGAGGTTCCTTGCGGACGGAAAGCCAGAAAGTGGCGTTAGGTCAAACCGTTCGCGTGTTCGCTCGAATTCTGGATTCGAAGTTCGCGCCGCTCGACGCCGACAGCATTCCGTTCGATCTGTTCGATCCCAATGGCCGAACGATGACGCCGATGCGCCAGCTTCGTCGCGATCCGTCTCAAGCGGGCGAATTTGTCGGCGACTTCCGCGCTAGCATTCCCGGTACCTACAAACTGGAAGTCCAGTTGCCGGATTCGCGCGAGCGTCTGACTGCCGAAGTCATGGTCACGACACCAAAGCTGGAAGATGAAAACATCCGCCAGAACGTTCGCCTGCTGACCGAGTTGGCTCGTGATACGGGAGGACAATACTTGTCGCTGGCACAGGCAGCGGAATTGCCGTCACTGCTTCCAAATCGAGGGGAACAGTTCTACATCCCCGAGCGTCTAAGAACGCTGTGGGATCGCGATTGGGTGATGTACCTGCTGGTCGGATTGCTCTCGGTGGAATGGCTGACACGAAAGTTACTGAAGTTGGCATGAAGTTGAATATCTGGGGAACGCGACATCGGAAAGAGGCTTAGCAAACAGCATCTTTCTCGAAGTCCTGTACCTTGCCTCCTATTCGCTAAGTAAACCTATGGCTCACCATTCCCAATCAGAACTCCCGCCCGAGGCTGCTGCAGTCTTGGATCGACTGCGTTCACGGATTCGCCGCTATGTTCTGCTCGAAGGACTGGCACTGGTCGTCGCGGTGATGGGAGCTCTCTTCTGGGGCAGCTTCCTGATCGATTGGATTTACTTTCAACTCAGCCGCCTGGAACTGCCACGCTGGTTTCGGGCAACCATCTTGGTTGGTGGTATCGGCCTACTGGCATTTGGTTTAGTGGCTTGGGTTGCTCTGCGACTGTTGCGATCACTGCGAGCAAGAGCCTTGGCCCTGGTCCTCGAACGACGCTTCCCGGAATTGGATGATCGGCTGATCACGGCTGTCGAAGCCTCTGAAAATGGCGAGACAACCACTAGCCCAATCACAGCCGCGATGCTTCGTCAAACTGTCATCGATGCGAGTCGCACCGTTGGCATGCTTGATCTCGCCGGTGTGTTCGACAGACGCCCCATTCGTCGAGCCATCTTGATAGCCAGTGTGATGGTGGCCTCCATTCTCGGTCTGGCAGTCACGAATTCGGCGGCAATGGAACGCTGGATCGCCGGATATCTGACATTGCAGAATGGCTATTGGCCACGGGAAACAGAGCTCGTCGTGCGAGTGATTTCACAGCCTGGGGATCGCCTGCGCGACTTTGTGAACGGTAATTATAAGCACGCGAAGGGTACCGATCTCACCCTGCAGATCGATGTCCCCACGGGGAAGAAGGTGCCGGATCGAGTGCGACTGGATGCGCGTTTGGCGGGCGGGCGGGGATCTATTCGCGTTCAGCTAACTCGTATCGGTGAAGAACCTTTCCGCCATACATTGCCCGGGCTGCTCGATGATGCGGATGTGTGGGTGACCGGTGGCGATTTCACCAGTCCCAGCGCGCATCACGTGCAAGTCGTCCAGCCGCCCGATGTCAGCCAGATCATGCTGAACTGTCTGTTTCCCGAGTACACGGGGTTGAATCAACGGTCGAACGGACAAGTCGTTCGAACCCGGCAGCAAGTCAATGGAGCTCAAACATCGCTGCCGCTGGCAACCGATTTTGTGATCGATGTCACCGCCAATAAACCGTTGCATCAGATTCGAATTGAAGGGGATGCCGGACCTGAGCGCTGGGAGATTTTGCTGACCTCTCCGGGATCAAACGCTCCGGGTTCGACACTAGTGGATTCCAACCAAGGGAGCTCGGCAATCAGCCTCAAGTCGCAGGATGGAAGGCCAGAGATTCGCGTTGCCTGGCCAGACGCGATGCAATCCGCCATCTGGGCCGGCAATCGTGATGTCGTGGCCCTGCCGTTCGTGTTGGCAGCGGATGGTGTCATGGCGTTGCCCGAACTACTGCGTGCATCGTCCGAGTCAGGCAAACCACTAGCTTTTCCTATACCACTGCCGCCCGATTCAGCCATTCGAATTGTGCTGGAAGATACGGATGGAATCGCCAGCATCACGCCCGCGAGGTTCACGATTAATGGAATCGTGGATCAACCACCCAATGTCGCCACGGCGCTGCGCGGGATCGGCTCATCGATTACTCGCAAAGCGCGCATTCCGATCTCGGGCACGCTCTCGGACGACTATGGAGTGGTCTCCGGTCGCTTCGATTACCGGATCGATGACGCCACGGTCGTCATGCCCCGCGAGTTTCAGACATCCCCAGACGGCGCGCGCGAGTTTGAACTACGTCGCTCTGACAATGAAGCCTTTGAACGATTCGATGTGCTGCCACTCGATCTGGCAATCGGTCGAAAACTGACGTTATCAGTGTCGGCTCTGGATGGCTGCACGGTTGCTGAACTGAAGCGAACGGCCCCCATCAAGGTCCCAGTGAAGGCTGAGGGCGCAGCGGAAGCAACAGAGCCCCCCGCGGTGCCAGCGAATTCGGAACTGCCGGCTCATCGCGCGAATGGCTTGAAGTATGTCTTCACGATTGTGTCGGAAGAAGAACTGCTCTCGATGCTTTATGCTCGCGAAATCAATATCCGCAAACGGTTCGAGCAGATCATCGTCGAACTGAAACAGGCACGTCAGGAATTGAAAGTTCAACGCGAAAAAGCGGACGAAGCCGCCAAGCTGAAGAAGGAAGGGACTCGCCCCGACGCAGAACAGATGGTTGTCCTGACCCAAGGCATGGCCGCGTGTGCCGATCGGTCACTACATGCGATTCGCAAGAATGCGGTCGAGACGGCTGGTGTCGAAACCTCGTTCGTCGACATCCGCGAGGAACTTGTCAACAACGCCGCCGATACCCCGCTGATGTTGGAACGGCTCGACAATCGCATCATCGCGTCTTTACGTAAGATCAACGAAAATAGTTTTCCGAGCACCGATTCGGCACTCGGTTTGTTCAAGCTGGCGGTGGACAAGAACACTGACCCGACTGGACCGATGGATGATGCCGCAGACGTGCTGGATTCGATGATCGAGACGATGGAGCAGATTCTGGCCGAGATGCGTGAACTGGCGAAATTCCACGAAGTGGTGGAGCAATTGAAATCCAACATCAAGGCACAACAGGACTTACTGGAAGCGACCAAGCGGAAGCGGAAGGAAAATGCGATCAAGGGTTTGCTGGAATAGTCAGGCGAAACGACGAGTGTCGATTTCCTCTAACTCCAAAAATCCAATGTGCTTCCGGAAAAACGAATGGCGACGTAACAACTGGTCGAGGATATACTAAAGATCGCCTCATCTGGTTCGATAGGCATCTGGCGGGTAAGGAGATCGCGCGATGACATCTGCAGCATGCACATTGGTGCGGCATCTGTTCAGTTTGATCGTAGTTGTCGGTCTGGCCTCAGATGCGTTTGCCCAGGATTCTGCCAAACCCGTGACTCCAGTGGAGTCGAATCCGCCGGCAGCGACCGATGCAGCCGACCCCCTGGCAGGTTCGCAGGAAGCGATTACGCAGCGCTATAACCGCTTCGAAGACACGTTGCACCAGCTCTCGGAATACCTGCGCAAGACAGACCCCCAACGTGCCGAGTTACTGTCTCGGGCCAAGGGCAAGAGCCAGGAAGGTCGTGTCAAGGTCCAACTGAATAAGATCACCGAGTATCTGAGGCAGGGTGAATTAGGCGAGGCAGTCGAACGTGAGGAGGAAGTGCTCACTCACATGCAGGCTGTGCTCGACCTGTTGATGAGCGAAGATCGCCGCGACGAAATCGAGAAAGAGCGAGCTCGGATCAAAGATCTGATTAAGGAGGTCGACAATCTGATTTCCAAGCAGACGGATGCACGGATCAATACCGAACGTGGTGGCGATCCGACCGACTTGCAGCGTCAGCAAAAACAGGTCGCCGACAAGACTCAGAAAGTTGTCGAGAAGGTCCAGGATCAAGACGCGAAGAAGAAAGCGGAAAAGCAAAAGGCCGACGGTGGCAAATCCGACGAGGGCGATAAGTCCGGTGAAAAGTCAGATTCCGCGGACAAAGATGCTGACGACAAGCCGGGAGATAAGACTAACCCGTCCGGAAAGTCCAAAGATCCGTCCGAGAAAGAGAATCCCCCTAAAGAAGGTTCCGGCGACAAAGAGTCCAAACCTGGCGACGCAAAGCAGGGTGATCCCAAACCAGGAGATCCGAAAGAGGGCAAAACCAAGCCTGTTGATCCGAAACTTGGCGAGCCGAAGTCAGGCGACCCTAAATCTGGCGACCCCAAGGAGGGTAAGCCGAGCGAGTCCAAGCCAGGGAAACCTCAATCGGGCAAGCCCCAATCTGGCAAACCACAGTCCGGAAAGCCACAAGAAGATTCGCCACAGGAGCAACCGCAAGATAGCCCACAGCAGGACGGCCCTCAGAACGATCAAAACCAAGGCGATGATGCTCAGAAATCCGACAAGACTCCCGGCCGAGATGACCTCGAAAAGGCTAAGAAGGAGATGGATCGGGCTATTGAGGAACTTAAGAAGAATCGCAACGGCAAGGCGTCTGATCGTCAGGATCAGGCACTGGCCGACTTGATGAAGGCCAAGGAGAAGCTCGAAGAGATCCTGCGGCAGTTACGCGAAGAAGAACGCGCGATGGTGCTGGCTGCATTGGAGGCTCGTTTCAACGAGATGCTGAAGCGACAGGAAGCAGTAAACAACGGCACGTTGGGAATTCATGCGGTTCCGGTCGAAAAACGTTCTGATCGCCATCGCAATCGTTCGGTCGAATTGGCCCGGAACGAAGAAGAGATTTCGTTGATGGCGGCGAAGGCCCTGACGCTGCTGCGCGAAGAAGGCTCGTCGGTCGCTTTCCCTGAGGCGGTCGAGCAGATCCGCGATGATATGCTGACCGTGACCCGCCGTCTGGAACGCGCCGATGTCGGGGAAATCACGCAGAACATTGAGCAAGACATTGTGGAATCGCTGCGCGAACTTCTGGAAGCTCTGCAGAAAGAGATCGAAAAGCTGAAAGACCAACAGCAACAGCAACAACAACAGCAGCAGCAGCAGCAACAGAAACAACAATCGCCACTCGTGAACAAACTGGCGGAACTGAAGATGCTCAGATCGCTGCAGTATCGAGTCAATCGCAGGACTAAACAGATGGGACGAGTGGTGGAAGGTGAACAAGCTGTTGACGCGGATGTCGTCACGCAGCTTCGCCAGTTGTCCGACCGACAGTCGAAGGTCCAGCGAGCGACTCACGATCTGGCCGCGGGTAAGAACGAATAGTCATCGAAACAGCACGGACTCGAACGAGTCTTTCAGCGTTACAGCAAAGGTCCATCATGCGAATGCACGTTGTATTGCCAGCGATCGTGCTGAATCTCGTGATGGCAATTTCGGTTCAAGCGGCAAACGAAGTCTATGCGCCGATGAAGCTGGATGATGCTCGTAGCCAGGTACTTGCCTGGACCGCATCACGATCAAGCGTCACCGAACAACAGCAGCGAGATCTCGCCGCGATCTGGGGAACCGAACTGCCGTCCGACGACGCCGATCGGATCCTGGAACTCGTTGTCCGGTCGTTCGCCACGATCGACGCCGATGCCGGTAAACTCATCGCCGCTTGTAATGCCTCTGCTGCCATCTTGCTCCCGCCCGATGGCAATTTCTTGAAGCAGCCGAGCCGAGACACATTTGAAACCGCGAACCTTCGTTTGTTCTATGGAAGATACCTCGTCGAGCGTCGGATGTTTGATGAAGCACTCGAGCAATTGATTGCGATCGATCCGCGTCAGGTTGTCGATCCGGCCAGCCTCTTCTTTTTCAAGGCCGTCGCGTTTCAAGGGGTGCTGGAGGTGAAACCAGCTCTGTTGGCTTTGGAACAACTGCTGAAGAATGTCGAGCGAGTTCCCGTGCGGTACTCGGCCACGGCGACTCTGATGCAAGCTGATTTGCAAGGCTTGGAGGAAAAATCGCTGGGTGAAATCGCTCGATTGATGAGCGATTCTGAACGGCGTCTGGATCTTGGTCGGGCCGGCGAGAAAGTGCAGGGGGTACAAGACCGCATCATCAGTGAGCTGGACGAAATCATCAAGAAGATCGAGCAACAGCAGGGCGGAGGCGGTGGAGGAGGCGAGGGAGAGGGTGGCAACAGCAACGAGTCCAGCAATCCCGCCAACGATAGCAGCGTCAAGGGAACCGAAGCTCCCGGCGATGTCGACAAGAAAAAGTTCGCCAAAGACGGCCAGTGGGGCAACTTGCCCGCGAAGGAACAGGCCAAAGCCAAAAGTGACCTGAATCGCAACTTTCCATCTCACTATCAACGCGCGATCGACCAATACTTCCGCAAGCAATCCGAACGCACGGCAAAGGCCAAGTAATTCGGACAGCGTCCCGCCCCGCTAGAACAACTCGCTGAGGACTACCGAAACGATGACCGCCTGGCCTGCCTTGCTTATTTTTATCGCGGCTGCCGCGCCGCCAGTCGAAGTTTCGATGCTCAATGGCGATCAACACGTCGGAACATTGGAAAAATTAGCGGCAGACGAAGCCGTCCTCAAAACACCGGCCGGATCAAACCGGCTGGCCGCAGCGGAATTGCTGTCGATTCGTGTCCCCTCCGTCACCTCGATTCCCGCAACGGTGTCGATGTTCGAGGTGCTGCTCACGGATTCAACGCTACTCAGAGTGACCAAGTACCAGACGACGACATCAGAAGCGATGGTGACGCATCCGCAACTTGGCGACTTGAAGCTTCCACTGGCAACGATTCAATCTGTCCGATTTGCCGCTCCCGATTCGAAAGTGGACGGAACCTGGAAGTTACTGTTATCGCGCTCTTCGAAGAAAGATCAGGTCGCCGTCCGTAAGAACGATGTCCTTGATCACCTGGACGGCGTCATCGGGTCACTCGACGAAGCAACGATCAAATTCCAACTCGATGGCGACGACATTCCCGTCAAACGCGAACGGGTATTTGGGTTGATCTACGCCAAACGAGACAACAACCCAGGCAAGACAACAGCGAGTATCGACCTGGCAACTGGCGATCGCCTCGCCGCTCGATCGGTCTCATGGGACGGCGAAAACTGGAAGGTTAAACTGGCAACTGGGACTGACCTCACAGTTCCCGTAACAAGCATTCAGTACGTCGACTATACACTGGGCAAGATCGCCTACCTGTCCAACATGGAGCCGCGCGACATCAAGTACACTCCTTTTTTTGACCTCTCGTGGGACTACCGTCGCGACAAATGTCTGGACGGTCGCCCGATCAGTTTCGGCAACAAATCTTATGCGAAAGGCCTGTCCCTTCACTCACTGACGGTACTCAGATATCGCAGCGGGGGTGACTATCGCCGATTTCAGACTGTCATGGGGATTGATGAACATTTTAGCGGCAATGTGGATGTCACGATCAAGGGGGACGGCCGCGTCCTTTTCAAAGGCCCCGCTCGAACTGGACAACCTCCGCAAAATCTAGATCTCGACATTACTGGTGTCGTGGAGTTGGAGCTTACCGTCGGTTTTGGCGAGGATGAACTCGATATTGGCGACCGCTTGATTCTGGCTGACGCCAAACTCGTAAAATAGATGTCGAGTAAAGTGAATCCTCAAAAGATACGCAATTCAGGTAACACTATGGGCCGACCGCTGAATCGATTGGTATCCGTGACAGTCGCACTGGCCTTGGCCAGTGCGATTTGCCATCCGGTCCATGCCGTCGACACCTCTGTTCTTCAGGCGCAGCAGCAGCGAATGGAGGTCATGCGCAAAGTCGCCGCCAGTGTCGTCGCGATCTTTTCCAGCGACGGAAATGGCGGTGGCTCTGGTGTATTGATCAGTTCCGATGGTTACGCCCTGTCGAACTTTCACGTGACGAGCGCTTGCGGCGATTTCATGAAGTGTGGCTTGAATGACGGTCAACTGTATGACGCCGTGATCGTCGGTATCGATCCGACTGGCGATGTCGCCTTGATCAAGTTGCTCGGTCGCGATGACTTCCCGCACGCGACACTCGGCGATAGCGACAAGCTGGCGGTGGGTGACTGGACCTACGCGATGGGGAACCCGTTCCTGCTCGCCACCGACTTTCAGCCGACGGTCACGGCAGGGATCGTCAGTGGCCTGCATCGGTATCAGTATCCCGCGGGGACTTTGCTGGAATACACGGACTGTATCCAGGTCGACACGTCGATCAACCCTGGAAACTCAGGAGGTCCGCTATTCAATGTTGCGGGTGAACTGGTCGGCATCAATGGTCGAATCAGCGTGGAAAAACGTGGTCGAGTGAATGTCGGAGCGGGCTATTCGATTTCAATCAACCAGATCAAGCACTTCATGGATCATCTGCGCGGTGGGCACGTTGTTGACCACGCGACGCTCGGCGCGACTGTCCGGACTGGCTCCGATCGAGAAGTCGTGATTGACTCGATCCTTGACCAATCGGCCGCCTATCGACGTGGCCTGCGAGAGAATGACGAGGTCGTCTCCTTCGCGGGACGATCGATCGGCAGCGTCAATCAGTTCAAGAATATCCTGGGGATCTATCCCAAGGGCTGGTCGCTGCCGCTGGTCTATCGTCGCGAAGGAAAGAAGCAGGAGATCATCGTCGAGCTACGAGCCTTGCACCGCGAATCAGAGTTGAAACAACCCAAGCCGCAAGCTCCTCATGGCAAGCCCAAGCCTGGCCCCGAGGAACAGAAGTCAGCAGCGAAGCTGCCCAAAGAAGAGCTGCCGCCCGAATACAAGAAACTGTTCGCCAAGAAGGCTGGTTACGCGAATTACTATTTCAATCAGCAGGAACAGCAACGGGTGCTGCATGGCTTGGAAGCCCTGCATTCCTGGCGGACAGTCGCCGGACGCTGGAAGTTGACCGGCAAGACATCGGCGGGTGATGACTTTGTGCTGACGCTGGCCGATAAAGGTTTGGGGCTGCAATTGCCGGGTCGACCAGGTCTGCAACCACTCGACGCCGGAGCCGAATTCCTAGACGAACCACCGGGGTCAGGTGGGTTGCTCGCCGCGCTCTATCAATTCAAACAATTGATCACCGCCGGGACTGAGACATTCACAGAATTCTCGTACGTCGGTAGCCAACCGCTCGATGGCTACGGGTCTTTCGTGGATGTCTTGCGAACTCGCAAAGCTGGTGTCGAGTCGTATTGGTTCTTCCGCAAGACTGACGGCGCGTTCGTCGGCTTTAATTCGCAATTGGGAACCGACGTTGATCCGTGCGAGATCCGCTTTCTGGAGATGGGCAATTTCGCCGGAAAACGATTCCCGAACCGATTCGCAGTTCGCCATGGTGATCTCGAATTCGGCACCTTCGACGTCCTGACGCTCGACGTGCTGCCTGAAGCAGACAAGAAGATTGAGGCTGGCAATGGGAACTGAATTGATAAAGCAAC
>DASYEA010000471.1:0-9056 GCA_036499265.1 Schlesneria sp.
GTGGCGGCACTGTCTGGGATGTCCTGATCGACTCCCTCGGCGTCGGACTGGTAACGCTCATCGCGTTAATGCGGCTGCGTAAAGGAGCCTTGTCTCAGCTGCCAGGAGCGTTAATTGAACCGGTGCTCCCGCCGTCTTGAATACGACTCGAAATCGAGTTCAAAGGACATCAACGAGTGCTCGCTTCAATGGACATTGCGAATCGATCACCGCGCCGCTGCGATATCGCTGCAGAAGTTCCTTTGATCGCTGAGCCAGCATGCGCCGAACCTCGCGTCGCTTCCCCTTCACACGGGGAATCACCATCCCGTCATAGCCAGTGGTTTGATGCCGCATCCAGGCGATCACGGCCGCTTCGGCTCGCTCTTCGACGGGAATCCGCTTGGTCCGCGCGACGGTGCCGCTACCCACGGGCGTTGCGTGATCAGTGACAGCTCGCGCAAACCGATCAGTCAAAGCCGCATGGTCCGGATGAAATGCGAGGAAAGCCACGACCGCTCCGAAGAAGTCCTCGACATACTCCGTTTGAACTTTCTCTCGACGTCGGACACTGGCTTCCTTCTTTTTCGCGAAGCTTTCGGTCGACCTCTCGGCTTCCAGTTCCAATCGTATCCGTTCGACGGTGGCTGTTGATGTATAGACGCCGCGGGAAAACACCTTTCGCCCCCGCTTTTCCTGAACAATCCAATGGTCGCCAGCCGCTTTGACACGTCGAGTCAATGCGGCGTCGCCAGGAGGCAATAGGCCCCAGTCGTCAGGAATCATGACCAGCGTGCCGTCAGCGCATCGGACTGTGTTCGGCGTCGTGCCAGGTGAAACAATGTTGCTCATCCTTGAATTGCTCTCTCAACCTTCTGGACGGGGGGATTTCTTCTGCGATGCGTCACTCTAGATGATGGGTCGTCATCCAGGCAACTCACTGTAATACCCCACAAACGATCGTGGTCTTCAAATTTGGGTGGCACGCTCTGAGGCTTTGCGATGGACGTGGTCATGAATGAAGCCGAAAGCCCACGCCCTTCGAAGACTCATGGCGTGCCACACTCCTTTTGTGACAATCTCTATGGCCCTGGTGTCGTTTTCCGGGCATTCTTGTGACAGCCGTGGTCGCGGGATATCTTGGGCGAGTGCGACGCATTCGCACTTGACTCATCGATCATCAACGAGCGGACTCGAAACTGAATTTGTATGGATAAGCTGCCCAAGGAAATTACCCAGGTCGTTGACGATTTGTGTCGCAAAGGGGACCATTTCGCCGGTTTGGAACAGTACGACGACGCATTGGAAAAGTACGGTCAAGCTTGGGATCTCCTCCCCGAGCCCCGCAACCAATGGCCCGCTGCAACGTGGATCCTGATGTCGGCCGGCGATGCCCACTTTCGCATGAAAGAATTTGACGAGGCAGCCGATCTGTTGTGGGATGCCCTCGAGTTCCCGGAAGGTGACTCGAATCCATTCCTGCATCTACGACTGGGACAGTGCCTGCTCGAACTCGGCCAGATGAACGAGGCGGCCAACGCGCTCGAGGAAGCATTTCGAGTCGGAGGTGAAGATCTGTTCGCCGACGAAGATGCGAAGTACCTTGGCTTTGTGAAAACACAATTGAAGATTGGGCCTGGGGGGCCGTCCCCGCGAGGCCGCTTCAATCATCCCTTGGGCTAGTCCGCAAATCGCCAACTCGAAGGGGATTCCATGACGTTGAACATCTGCTTCTCAACGTTGGCCTGTCCCGATTGGAATTGGCACGAAGTTCTGAGACACGGATCGCAGTTCGGATTTGATGGCGTCGAGATCCGCTTGCTGTCGCGCGAGACTGATCTGTTGAAGATCGCCGACCTACGGTCGACGGAATGGTCGCTGCGACGCCGCGAACTGGCCGATGCCGGATTTCGAGTCGCGGGCCTGGCATCATCAGTCCATTTCGATGATGTCGCTGCCAATGATCGAGCCCTTCAGATCGAAATAGGCAAACGCTACATCGAACTTTGCTCGGCCTTGGGAGGCGAATTCATCCGCGTCTTCGGTGACGTTCTACCGGTGGTCAGCGATCCCAATCGATTGGCGATGATCAACCAAATTGCCGAGGGCCTGGTAGCTCTAGCGAATTTGGCGGCTCCGGCGGGAATTCAAATCCTGTTGGAAACACACGGTGACTTTTCGGCATCGCCACCATGCGTGGAAGCGATGCAACTGGCGAATCATTCGCACGTAGGGTTGGTGTGGGACACGCATCATCCCTGGCGATTCCATCAAGAGTCCCTCGCACAGACATGGAACCAGCTTCGTCCGTGGACGCGGCATACTCACTGGAAGGACTCCGTGACGCTCCCGGAACCAGTCTCGACAACCGCTTCGCAGACTGCGGCCACCGCCGCCAGTCAATTGATGGCAGGGCATCGACATGCTGATTATGTCCTGTTTGGCGGCGGCGAATTCCCTGCGGCCGAGTGCCTGCAACTGCTGCGGAAGGACGGCTATTCCGGCTGGTACTCCCTCGAGTGGGAGAAGATGTGGCATCCGGAACTGATGGGCCCAGAAATCGCATTGCCCCTATTTCCCCATAAGCTCCGGCAACTCGAACGCTACTTGCAATGTTCTACTGAGAGCTGATCTGTTCGCTGACTGCGATAATTCAGAACACAGTGGTCATTGAGCTACCGGTTCGAGCTTCTGCGAAGGCAAGTGAATGCATCTGAAGCCGCTTTCCGATGTTGGCACCTGCTTTGCTGCCCTGATCAGTATTCGGTTGCTGTCTTACAGCACCCCACTGCATTGAAAGGAGCCCAAAATGTTGACTGCAATCTTGATGAGCATTGCGATGGCCGCCCCGGTTTCAGGTATGGACTCGCCCGTGTTCCTTCGGAATGCCGGTGACGTGGGTCAGGTGGCCAAGACTCACGATGGCAAAGTTGTCTCGGTCGCGGATGGCAAGTTGGTCATGTCCGACATCGATGGAAAGAACCAGCACAATCACATGATCACAGGGACGGCGAAAATCATGCTCGATGGTAAAATGGCGAAACTGACCGATCTGAAGGCGGGTGATTCGATCAAGGTCACCACGGCCGAAGGGGAAGTCACGATGATCGATGCTGTTCGAGCGTTGGCGTCACCCAAGTAGTTTCGAATCCGCCTGCCCATCTCACAATTCATAAGGCCATCCACTAAGTTTTGGTGGATGGCCTTCTTTTTTGAGCCGTGGCCACAGTCGATCCGCGATGACATCATCCGAACGAGTTACTTCAGCGGAGTCGCCGGCGGGAAAGTCCACTTGCCACTGAGGATTTCGGCGCGCGGTCGATACAGACGCACGATGTAATTCCAGCCAGGAGTGATCGGCAAACAGTTTGGTGTCTTCCCATCGCAATCACCGAAACGGATTGTGTATGAGCCGTCAGCACTCTTCGCCGCCGTAATGTTGTTCAACGAATAGGCATTCTGCGGATTAGCTTGAAAGTAACTCAGCCAACTCCGTTTTTGAAGTGACAGGGCAGGGTCTTGAAAAAGCGAATGGTGACTGGTTTAACCTTATTTTATCCTGGTATTATTGACGATATGATTTCACCAGGATAAAATAGGCTGGCAATTTCAATTCAGGAGTTATCCAATGCCCGTTCACACACAAACCGATTGCGCCGCGTTCGAAGGTTTTTGTCTCATCGCTTCAGGCACACTGGCCATTGTTGCCGCCAAGACGAAAAAGGTGATTGACCGCGGCGAGAGAGCCCCGGTTCTGATCTTCGATCGCATCACCGGCGAACAGATTGAAGTTGACTTTCGCGGCGACATCAGCGATGTCGTAAAGTCCCTTCCAAGGCCCCCGGCCGTTGCCGACAACGTCGAGTCATCCACCGCCACTCGTGGCCCGGGCCGGCCGAAACTGGGGGTCGAGGCTCACGAAGTCACGTTGTTACCCAGGCACTGGGAATGGCTGCGTCGCCAATCAGGCGGAGCATCGGTGGCTTTACGCAAACTCGTCAACGAAGCGAGCCGTGCCAACGAGGGCAAAGATCGGATCAGGGCGGCGCAGGAGGCGGGCTATCGTTTCTTGTCATCCATCGGCGGCAACCTGAGTGACTTCGAAGAAGTGACCCGGGCCTTGTTCGCTGGCGATAGAGCAAGGTTTCACGAGTTGACTGAAAGCTGGCCTAAAGACATCCGCAACTACGGCCGTCAGATGGCGACCGCCGCGTTTGTTCCAGAGGTGATCGCCAACGAGACGGCAACAACTCTTCCGTAGGACCGCGGCAGTTGGGGTAAAGCAGTGAACGATTTCACTGCTTCGATATACGACAGATGTGCCACTGGTTGGCCGTTTCGGACAACCAGTGCTGATGCACTTGACCTATGACGGGATTCACGTCCGCCGGTGAGTTTATGACTCATTGAAACTCACGAGTAGAGAACACGTTTTCCGCTGGCCATCTACCGTGATTGCACTGGTTGTCCGAAGCGGACAACCAGTGGCACACCCGCGTTTATCTAAGGGCGAAGACCTTCCACGGCGTTCAGTCAGCGGCTAGCTGCTCAACGATTCCGCGACATCTGTTTGATAAGCCGTCATCCCCGGCAGAATGCCGATTAAGACGGCCATCAGCAGCAAGACGGGAAACAGCACCAACTCGGCCGTTTCGAAGGCGAGCGGGTTAACGATCACACCCGCTTGTACTTCGACGATCGGTGCCGCGACAAAGACCATGCCGTGTCCCAACAGCAGGCCGAGCACCCCGCCACCGATGCAGAGAATAATCGATTCCGCCAAGATGATCGCGAATACGGTGCTTCGCTGAGCCCCCAGCGCTCGCATGATCGCAATTTCACGTCGGCGGGCTGTCATCGAATTGTAGATGCTGACGAAGATGCCGATACCTGATACCAGCACGATCATCGCGGTCATCACCAGCAACATCTGTTGGATCGGTCCCACGATCGTGGTCATCAGCGCTTGCATCGGCAGAATGGGATTCACCCCCTGGGCTTTATTCCCCTTTTTCAATTCACTCTCCAATAGCCGAGCCGCGATCGGAGTTTTGCACTGCAGCAGGATCGAGGTCACTTCTTTCTGAATCGGGGCCGTCTCGTGTCCGTGATCGTGATGAGCATGGTCATGCCCTTCGTGGCCGTGAGCATGATCGTGAGAACCATATTTCGCCTGAATCTTCTTGATTTCCGCGGCCATCTCTTCTTCGGACAGCGGCGGTTCGCCGTAGAACTCGCGTTCACGTTTGATCGCTTCATTCAGTGGCTTGTCATGCCCCTGGATCTGATAAAAGCCTTCCAGATTCACATAGACCGTCTTGTCATGCGGCGTCCCGGTCGCCTTCAATACACCCACCACCGTGAATTCTTCGTCGTGCACGTGATCGCCCGCCGCCCCGCCATGCCGCAGCTTCAGCTTGGTCCCCACATCCCACTGATTTTCGATGGCGACTCGAGATCCAATATAGGCATCAAATGGCTGATAGAATTCGGTCCCTTTGACTTGGAATTCACGTTTCGGAGCGTATTCGATTTTGAAGAACTCAGGAACCGTCCCCACGATCGGAAAGTTCCCCTTGTCAGTAACGTCGCCCATGGCAATCGGGATTGCCACCGTGACGCGAGGATCTTTTTTCATATCCTCATAGAATCGGTACGGCAGGTTCTCGATCGGTGGACTGATGTGATAGACCGTGCTCAGTACCAACTGCAGCGGCGATCCCTTGGGACCGACGATCAGATCGTAGTTGATCGATCGCTGATTGAACGTGTTCTGCAGGATGCCGTAGATCACCAGAACCATCACCATCAGCATCACACCCAGAGCGACGCTGACCGCCGTCAATGACGACGCCAATCCGCGTTGACGAACATTTTTCCAGGCAATTGTCGCAAGGTTCACGAGTGAAATCCCGTCTGACAGCAAAATGAACAACAAATACGAATTCGCAAGAAGGATAGGGCTCTTCGCGACTATGCCCCGCCGTCTCGAACGGGTTTGTTGAAGTCGGCCAGTTTTTCGACGCGATCGAATTGGCCCGCCACCTCCTGAGCATGCGTCACCAGCAACAGCGACACGTTGTGCTCTTTACAGGAATTTCGCAGCAGGTCGAGGATATTCTGCTGGTTGGCAGCATCCACGTTGGCCGTCGGTTCATCCGCCAATAGCAGTCGAGGCGTGTTCACCAAAGCGCGAGCGACTGAAGTTCGCTGTTGTTCCCCGACCGACATCTGCGACGGCTTGTGATACAGGCGATGCTTCAAACCGACCTGATCCAAAAGCTGGATCGCTCGTGCTTTATCGGGCCGCTTGCCACTGAAGCTCATCCCCAGCAGCACGTTCTCCAGTGCGGTGAAAGCGGGCAACAGGTTGAAAGTCTGAAAGACATAGCCAAGCCGATCCGCGCGGAATCGATCGCGTGCCGCTTCCGGCAACTGGCTCAGATCCGTCCCGTCGATGCGAACCTGCCCCTCATCGGGAGTGGTGATCCCCGCGATGATATTCAACAGGGTGGTCTTGCCACCGCCGCTGGAACCGACCAGCACGACCTGTTCGCCGGCAGCCAGCGTGAAGTTCGTGATGTTCAGGACGGGGAGTCGTCCCCCGCCCGGTTCTCGATAGGTCTTCGTAATGTTACGCAATTCAAGTGACATTGTGGTTCCTTCCGACCGCATCTTGACGGATTGACACGATCCCGGCAAGGCGTCGCGATGCGTACGCAGAAGGTCGACAAAGTGTTGGGATTCGCGAAAAGCAGGTACTCTCGATGGGCTCCAAGGTCAACGTCGTGAAGCGTTGTGAGCCTGAAATAGGGATCGTCTCTCAAATCCGAATCGAGTCGTTTAACCGCGTGGGCATCGCACCGCGCGAATTCAAGAGTCAGGCGAAATTCTCTCCTCGGCTGCGGATGAGCGATTGTCTTCGTTGTCGCGCCAGCGCGCGGGGCGAAGCACACGCGCTGATGCAAAATTGTTTTACCCTCCTGCCGCGAGAGGCAAGGGCTGACATCCGCCGTTCAGGTAGAGCAGGCTCACGCGGCGGCATCACGGAAGGCAGATTCCGGTTCAATGACGCTCATCGTCTTCCAGCGCCCTCCCTGGAAACGGAAGAAGTAGATAAATCCAAGCGACATCACATAGACCGAACACCAGATCCAACTCCAGAACAACAGGTTTTCTGCACGGTTTTCCTGAACATACGTCCACGTCAAGTAAGTTGGCAGGACCAGTAATCCCCAGGCACACAGGAATGTGACGATCATCGAAAATATGGTATCTCCCGCCGCGCGAATCGCCGACCCGAAGATGATCGCCATCGCATCGAAGAACGAATAGATCGCGACAAACCGCAGCAAGACAATGACAACCGCGCGCACTTCCGCGAAATTCCCTTTCGTGGGTGAGTTCTCGGCAGTCAGCGCAGAGGCAACTTCGGTCGTCTCAATGACATGGCTGTTCGCACCATATTCGTAAGGAGCAAGCAAAACTTGTGGAGCCAGCACATAAATTGCCCCGAAGGCCACCATGATTCCGCCGGCCAGGACAAATCCCTTGCGGACGGATTTCTCGGCGATCTCGGGGCGACCTTCGCCGATTCGCTGTCCGACCAGCGTGGACACGGCGATACCAACCCCGATCACGGGAATGAATGCCAGTGTATTCAGGTTGAAGGCGATATTCGTCGCCGCTAATTCGCGCTGTCCGATCCAACCGATCATCATCATGAACGCGGTGAAACCAGCGACATCCAGAAACATCTGCAAACCGCTGGGGCCGCCAAATTTGAACAGGTCGAACATCAGCACCTTGTCCAGACGCCAATGCTTCCAGAAGGAATACGTCACGCGGGCATCGTGTCGTGTCAGCAGCAGCATGAAACAAATGGCCGCGAACAGATTGGCAATGTTTGTGGCAATCGCTGCTCCCGCTATGCCCATCTGGGGAATTGGCCCCCAGCCGAAAACCATCGCATAGTCCAGAACAGCATTCACTACCATACTCGATGCATTCACCAGCAGCACCAGTTTCGTCTGGCCGCGACCACTAAAAAAACACGACAGCGCACCGGTCAGCAACGACGGAACACCCCCCATGCATAGCCACGAAAAGTACTCGACCTCCAAATTCTGCACGGTGGATTCGTGGCCAATTATGCTAAACAGCCATGCAGACCAATAAGCCGGAATAATGAGCAGCAGTCCGCAGGCAACGGCGAAGTATGCTGCCTGCCAAACACAACTGGCAGCCCGACCAGGTTGCTTGGCACCGTCGTATTGAGCCACAAATGCGTTGGCATACGACACCACACCAAATGGCAGACTCAGCCCCGACCAGAACAGAATCCCGGCTGGCAACGCGGCAGCCACAGCCGCCTCGGCATACCAGGTCAGGTAAATTCGGTCGATCACATGCATCAGCGACTGCGTTCCCGAGCTTAAAATCATCGGGACCGCGATGGCCAGCAGTTCTCGATATCCCCCTGGCACACCTTTCACATGTAATTCGCTTAATGTGCTCGAACTGTCTTCTAGCGTCGCGACGGGGGGGGCCGAAGAAAGTGCCGAAGGCGCCTCAACTGAGGAAACGGACGAGGGTTCAGACACGGAGAGCGCCGCCTTTACCAGATGAACTCGAACTCTTCACGGCAAACAGTATGGTTTAGAACAGGCTGTTGACAACCAACCCCCAGATAAAGTTCACGCGAAGTTCATCGGACGTGCGGTCCGCTTGCTGGCATCGTCGGCATCCGTTACGGTTTGTCAGGGCCATGTTTCGCGTCAGTTCCGCTTTGAGCGAAATTGGTACTGGTCCTCATCCTCTCGGAATCCCGTTGAATGTCTTGGTTTCGCACGATCTGTGTCGCACTGACTGTATCGTTGATGGCCACAGGTGCCGCACGAGCCGATGTCAAATTGCCGGCGATCATCGGCGACAACGTGATGTTGCAGCAGGGACACGACCTCCCATTCTGGGGATGGGCTGAAGCGGGCGAACAGGTCTCGGTGACAGTCGCCGGCAAAACCACAATGGCGGTGGCCGGTGCAGACGGACGCTGGTCCCTGCGATGCCCTGCTGTT
>DASYEA010000472.1:0-3423 GCA_036499265.1 Schlesneria sp.
CACCGGCCATTGCACGCCTGACCCAGTTTATCTCTCGATGACAGTGCGCCGGCGCGGTGACCAGGAGTCGACGGATTGAACCAACCTTTCCGATATGATTAATCGATGGCAAAGGCAAATACTGAAATCGATCAGGACTCATTTGGCCATCTGAGGGCCTCGATCCATCAGGCGTCTTGCCGTGAATGAATATGTTGATACGCTCGGAGGACCATGCTTGATCACGAGCTGTCGTCGCGACCGCGTGGCGAATCATACCCGCGACATCTCGTGTGCGCCGTCGCGAATCAAAGGCTCTCATACCACTGGCGTCCGGCTTGAGAATACTCAAGGCAGCGAATGGGCGGTTTGCCGGTTCTGTGGCTCGCCGGTAGCCGACAATGCGAAAAGCAGACAATGGCGGCACCGGTTTGAAGCCCGCGGAACCGATTCTTTCCAAGAAAGCTTCGTGCTTAGCAACGAGCGCATCGAGCGTGCCGGTGACAGGGACCCGAAGTGCGGTTCCTTGGGAATCTTGCGATGGTCGCCAGACTTCGCCTTCAAGTTCAGTGACCCCCGCTTCGGTCAGTATCTCCGCATTCCCGGCGACCATATTGATCCCCCATCCGAGATGTGTGACTGATCGGGCGGCAGCCTTTAGAACCTCAAGGTGCGGGCAGTCACCGTCGGAAAGAGGGTACAGAAATCGCACCGCTTCACCGTGAAGGTTTATCGGGCGGACATCTTTTTCCACTCGAAATTTCGCCATGCTCGATTCGACATCTCCCCGTGCCCAGGCCGCCGTCATCAGATCACCCGAATTATTCGGAACATACATGCGATAGCCGAAACTCCCAACTGCCACTTCAGGTGTCAGAATTGCTGGGTCAATTGATTCAAGCCATTTCAAGGCAGGAGACGCGTAGGTCCGAAACTGGCTATCGCGCCATAGTTGCGCCGACGCTGAAACAATTGCTTGAAAGAATCTGAGCGGCGAAGGTGGCCATTCAGGATCACCGTCCGGACCGCGTCCATGGAATTGCGGTACCGGATCAAGAAAACGCAGGCTGAAACACAGGGAAGACTTCATTCGCTGGCCTCCTTCGATGCTGCAGCGGTGTCGGCTTTCTTTACCGCCTTTTTCGGCTTCTCTTTGACTTCGCCGTCATCCTTGAGATCTAACTGTGCCAGCTTAGGATCGAATGCAACTTCCTTTGCGATATCTGTGACACCGAACGCTTTGGCAGCGGCGGTCGCATACTTCAATGCCTCGGCTTGCGTGATCGTTTGTGGTTCGCGTTTTCCATCGGAATGGACGAGATTGAAGTCGCGGGGCTTCTCGCTGGGGACAAGGTTGCATCCCTGGCGAAGATATGTCGAAGCATTTGATGTGAATGCGACGAGCGAGAGTCCAAGGATGTACCGGCGAAGAACGAGTGTCTTTGCAGTCTCTCTTCCTACAGCGAGAAGACGCAAAGCAGCAAGACTGAGTGTCGCGTCTCTTCGGACACCACCATCTGCAATCACCCCGCCATGCGAACCGGTCGCGGGAACGTGGACAAACCCGCGCTTAGCAAGAGGGCTCTTGGTATCGCCCTCGGCCTTCGCCTTGTCCTCTTCACTGAACACGTCTTGCGCGGCATAGTCGAGTGGAGGGTTATATTGCGCCGAGCGTTTCAATCGCTTCACATTAAATGCTCGTATTGTCGAGGCGATCAGGCGGGGCAGTTTTGCCTGCGTATCGCGCGAGTCCCATACGCCGAACACGAGGGACGTAGGAGCGATCTTGGCCAATGGTTCCGCGTTTCCTTGCAGGACGGCCTTGAACGCAGCCTGCAAATCTTTCTGAAGCGGCGTACAACGCACAAGTGCATCACCGGCTCGATGTCCCGCATCGAGGATACTCACGGACTTCTCGCCCGCTTTTACTGAGATTTGCGGAACGAGGTGAGCATATTCCGATTTTGCGAAGATCGGTTCGATACGGTTTGCCTGTGAACCGACGCTATCGATGAGGCAGACGTTCTTTTCGCCTTCTGGTGGGTCGATATTGTATCCACCGGGAAACACTTTCTTGTCTTCGGCAGGAGCATATGTTGCCGGGAACAGCACGCCCTCTGGGCCCTCGACTGGTTCAAGGAATTCGCGAATGACCAGTGCGGCAAAATTGTCCGTGGTCAGCCAAGAATCGAAGTGGGTTAGGTCACTCATCGGAAACTCCAGAAAAAGGAATCGCGGGCAGAAAACTCTTTAGATACTTCGTTCGGTACAACAGTCGGAATTCGAATTGGCCAGAACCGGTAATCGGGATCGTTCCGCAGGCTGCAGGAGCAGCAACTTCAATTGGCAATGGTCGAGTCCATGCCGTGTAGCGGAACTGATTCTTGCCTTTGATTTCTTCAGGGCGGAAACGCTGCAAGCCGACGAATGCAAGCAATTCCAGTGCTGGTCTAGCCATCGGTTCGATTCGGGTCAGCGAACTCGCCGCCAGCGGGTCGAAACTGAAACCGACATCGATTGCGCCACCTTGTCCGCCAAGATCTGAATCAAAATTAAATGGCAAACCACACTCTCTGGCAGTAAACCGTAGGCAATCTTCATCTCGCCAAGTGGTATTGTTTAACGCTTGTTTCATCGACTTTGCGATGCCGAGAACAGACTGCTGCCCCGCCCATGTTTTGAAACGACTCCCTCCAGCAAAATCATCGACAAACCAATCGAGTGTGATTTCAAAGGGGTGACGCAGAACGATTGGTGCCTCACGTACTAGCTTCCCAAACATCTTGTATTCATCTTCAGCACCCGAAATACCTCTGCGTTTGGCCCCACTCCAAGCGGTGAGTTCTTCGAAACGCGAATGCTCGGACGCGGTCATTGTGTTTGTCACTTGGCAATCGGAGAACGAGTCGAGCAAGACCCGCAGACTGCCTTTACAACTCACTCTGAAAGAGCCTTCCTCGAACCAACCTTCGACTCCGGGCCAAAGGCGACTAGCTAATTCGAACAATCCACAGCAGGCGAAAAACTGTCCCGGATTGGCAGGATCCACATTGATTCCGAAACTCGGCGTTGGCTTCGCTCGTGCGGGGAATCGCAACGTCTTCGTTGCAGGCATCACCCATTCCCCCAGTACTGGATCGCCGAGGGGAGTTGCTTCGATACGTTGGGAATCGAGTATGTCGGCCGCTCGCAAGATAGATTCCAAGTAGGCCAAGCCCCAACGACCGTAGGTCCGCTGTAAGCGGGCGAATCGAGCCGGGATCTCATTCACCACCGAATCCACTATGTCGGCTGAGCTGTCAACATCATGAGCTTCGCTCGACGGGAAGTGCGGCCGGGCACGACCGTGATGAGCGCCAATGAGATGTAATACGATATCTTGTTGATCAATCGTCAAGTCTTCAAATTCATCAGCCTGGCCAACAGTTCCGCAAACATCAATCA
>DASYEA010000473.1:0-9165 GCA_036499265.1 Schlesneria sp.
AAGGTGGTCGTCTCGCTGTTTGGAAGGACAGGCGTGGTGTCGGTGCATCCAGTTGATTTGATCGACACCACACCGGTCACCGGGACCTATGACTATTTTAAGTATGCCGAAACGGGCGAGGTGGCCGGGAAATGACACCAATTAAACGAACATCTCGAAGAAAGTCGCATCGCCGTGGGACGACGCTGAGCGAAGTTCTGGTCTCGATGCTGATCATGAGCGTCGGCGTTGTGTCGCTGGCGACGTTGTTCCCAATTTCTGTGTTGCGGTCCATCCAGGCGACGCAACTGACGAATGCGACGAATCTGCGTTACAACGTCGAAGGGATCGTTAGCGCCGTTCCGCAGATTCGCACGATTGGAACGGCATGGCAACCGCTGACCGCTTACACGGTGAACACCTGGGTCGTTCCTTCCGTCGATTCACCATTAACAAATTACTCGTTGGCGGCGGTGTGTACGGTCGGTGGCACGTCGGCGAACAAGGAGCCAAACTGGTTGCAGACAGGTACGGTCACAGACGGCGCAACCGTGACATGGAATGTCATTCGGGTCAACAACTATATCGTCGATCCCCAAGGTGAATATGCGGCAACATACGACGATCCCACGGCGATGTTGCGCGGTACTTCGGGTGGCCAGCATATGTTTGGTAACAATCCCACAACGTACGGTGCTCAGAGCAACATTCGGGCATTTTCCGGCCTGTCTTTCCAGGGTACGGGGTATGGACTCCCTTCGCAGTTCGACGACTATCAAGCCGTCGGGCTATCGAACCTGCCTGATAGCTGGATTCTGCAGGGGGAATCAAAATCGGTGACGTACGTTTCGACCTCCACCCCTTTGAGCTGCACTCTCAACGATCTTAGCTATGACTTGAGTGCCACGACGCCACTGCCGGCGGTGACGCTCATCGATACGCTGATTCCTTCCCGGATTATGTTTTTTGATATCACTGGCAAGTTTAGTGTGACGCGGCCAATTACTTCGATTACCGGAACTCTACCCGTACAAACCATTACGTGGAGCGCAAGCTCGGGGCCGCTTCCATTTCTTCCGGCGACGGCCCGTGTTGAAAGCGCCGAGAGACGATTCTCGTGGATGCTTTCAATCATGCACGCTTCGTCGACCATGGACGTGGTAGTGTTCTTTCGCCGGAAATACAACAGCCTTGATGAACAGATCTATCCTGCGACTTTTCAGACAGGGGCGATTGATCAGGCGAGCAGCGATCCGGCAAATGATACCTGGGCGTTCTACCAAAATGATCCAGGTTACGACGCCACCCCAGGAAGTTTCCAGTTCGGCAGTGGCAACATTAGCGAACTGGGATCTGTCGGATCGGACGATAGTCCAAGAAACTGGGTCGTCGTTCAATACGATCCGACGGGAAACAAGCCCTTCTATAAAAAGGGTGGGTTTGTCACCGACATTCAAAACCTGCAGTGGTATCGAATCACGGATGTTGTCGAAGGAGCCACCCCCACAGCAGTGATGACTGCTGCCCGAGTTCCAACCTCTGCGACGAACATGCCGACGTACCTGCCAGATCAACAGATTCCCGGTTACAGCTCGGTGCTGTTGAAGCTGGAGCGGCCAATCACCATGAACAGTCAAGCACCATCCGGTGGTGCGGGCGGAATACCGCGTGGAGGAGCTGTCTTCATGCGGGGTATTGTTGAAGTTTATCCGATTCCAAAGAGCTAATTCAGTTGCAGGTAATTGCCATGGGCATCGCATTGAAGACATCGCCTGCGACGCGTCGTTCGTCATCCGTTGGTGGCGCGCAGAGGCGGGCAGGTTTTACGCTGGTCGAAATGTTGATCTCGGTAGCGTTGGTGCTGCTGATGATGTCGTTGTTCGCGCAAGTATTCCAAATGGCGGGCAATTCGATCTCGAAACAGCGTGGGCTTGCTGAAAATGATCAGCGATCTCGCATGCTGCAAACGATGATCAAAGCGGATCTGGACAACCGGAGTTTTATCTCGGTGATGCCGTTCGCTCCTGGCGAATCTCTGACAGAAGCTTACAAGCGAGACGGCTACTTCTATATTTCAGACAATAACACGGCGAACGGAATCGACGACGTTTTGCAGTTTACTGTGCAACTCAAGTCGGGTGCAGATCCCTATTATGGAAAGGCACTCTCTTTTCCGGCGACAGATACAGCGTCTCCACCCAATCTTGATTTCAGCACCAACCCGTTCACCGTGTATCCGAATCAGCCGGATGTCGACGATTCGCAGGTGGTTCCTAACAATACGGGCTCGTCGATGCTGGCAGAGATTTCCTATTTCGTGCGGAATGGAAATCTCTACCGACGACAGTTGTTGATTCGTCAACCGCCAGCCATCCCAGGTACAACGACCCAACCGGATACCGGGACCGGCAACGTCTCGCCGGTCAGTCCGCCCGTCAATCTGTTTTCGCCGATGATGACCAATCTGCCTGCATACCAGCAGTTGCTGGGAACATTGGTCTCTGGCAAGCCGTATGCGACAAGTTTCTGGAATGATTTTGATTACTCCGCGTACTATTCCGGTGCCACTACGTGCGCTGCCTTTTCAGGGCGGACCTCTTTGCAAAATGACGGCACATCATTCGGTTCGTTGGGAAATCCACAACTGCGATTCGGTCACGATAGCACCAGTGGCCTGCCGAAAGAGTTCCTGACGTACAGTGGCACTCCAACGGGCTTTATTGGCCGATACACTCTTGAAGAGTGTTCAAACAGCGCCTTCCAGTATCCACAGTCTGTCTCATCACTGAACCCGATGGCGTTTACATTTCCGATCAGCTCGGGATCGTACGACGTGGGTAGCGATGGGGTTGTCTCTGGTTTTAAGGGGGGCCTGCGACGTGGAGAAGACCTGCTGATTTCGAACGTGCATGCGTTTGACATTCAAATCCTGGATGAAGCGGCCGGTCAATTTGTGAATTTGACCGCGTCCAATACGTCCGACTTCTCGTTGGGAAATCAGATCAACACCGCTTATGGACCATTTGGCAATACTGCGAACAATGCCGTCTTCGACACCTGGCATCCCAAGATCGATTGGAATACCGATACGATTTGGGACAGCCCGCCATTCTTCCCACAGAAGAACATTCCAGGAGGGACTTCTCCAGTCACCATCTGGACTGGGAACACGACATATTCGATTGGTGACAAAGTGTTCCCGACGTCGACGCTGAGAATTGCTCCCTATTTCTATCAATGCGTACAAATCACGACCGGTGCCAATTCAGGACCAAGTGCGGGGACCGAGCCGACGACGTGGCCTCAGAAGGCCGGTGTCAAAGTCCTTGACAATCAGATCATTTGGCAAGCAGTCGATAATCGAAAGCCGCTCAAAGCGGTGAAAATTGAGATTCGTTTTCTCGACGTTTCCACTCAGCAAATGCGGCAGATGACGATGATCCACTCGCTCGTGGACTGAGTCTCGCTTGCGATAACAGCATCACTTCCAACAAATTCTCTGTGGGCCAGGCAGACGAAAATCGGAGCCCGTATCATGAAACTGAAAACACGATCATCGAATTGTCGTCATAGACGGCCCACGCCCGTTCGTCGCGGATCGACGCTGATGATCGTGATGGTGCTGATGGGGATGTTGTCCCTGCTAGGGGTCATTTTCTACACGTTCGCGGCTCAAGAGCGCAGTAACGCCAGCTACTACGCCGATGCCGCCAAGAAAACGGCAGACCCCAGTCTGGATTGCGATGCCTTATTTGATTGGGCACTGGACCAGATCATCGTTGGCACAGATTCGCGTCTGAAGAACAGCATGTTGTGGGGAAGTCGCTATTCGCTGTTATCGAATGCCCTGGGTGTTGGGTACAACCAGCCCGGCGACATGCATCCGTTCAACGGCGAAGGAGTGAATGTCATCTTCGATTCCTCCACGGGATTGCTGGGGGTCGATCAAGATCGGAATGGTTTCATCGAAGCTAGTAACGCCTATCTTCTCGACTGGGTTGATTCGCCATCGGCTCAGAATCAGATTGAGAGACAACTGGTCGGCGGGACGGCTTATTTCCCGCAGCCAGATGTCGGGTACACCTATCCCGATATCAATAGCCCATTTTTGTGTTACGTCGGCAAAGTGCGGGACCAGAACGGCCAGATTCATAAGGTCGTGAAGCCTTCGTACATGCTGCCAGCGATGCTTCGGAATCCGACGACAGGGGCTCCGCTTACGAACTGGTACAATGATTCGACGACAGTCGCTCGAAGCATGCGGGCCCATCCGAATCACGTGTACGTCTTCCCGTCGCCGACGCCAATCACGGTGAGTCGCTATCTCACCGATGCCGAAGCGACCGCGAAGCTGGGTGCTGGGTACTACGGATTTCCCAATATTCCGATGAAGTCGACCTATAACACGACGAGCAGCGGTGGTGGACCTGTCTACTCAAATGCCGGCATGGGACCTTTTACGAAAGCGTCGCCAACACCGATGGCCACTGCCCCAAATGGTGACGACCTGATTGAATTTGACTACGACAATGACGGTGATTTAGATCCAGAAGCGATCTTGATGGACTTAGATTATCCGCCGCAGTTGGATGCGTCGGGAAAGATGTTTGTTCCCATGTTCCTGGTCACGATTCATGATCTGGATGCTTTGATCAATCTCAACGTGCATGGGAATCTCTCCAAGATCCTGTATTCGAGTGCTGATAATGGAATGGCGACGACATCGGTCAGTAACTCGCCCTCCGCTCCTTTCGGGACGGACTCGATCAGCGGCAACTTCTTCTACATTTCTCAGTCGAATTTGGGGCTGGGACCTGCCGAAGTGAATCCTGCCTGGGGACTGAACGCTCGATCCGGAGTCGACAACACCGGCACAGCGGTCTTCTCGCAACATCAGAAGTTTTTCGGCTCGAATCCGCAGCTCTTAAGTGGCTCTAACCCTGCGTGGGGCGAGACCGCCAATATGGAGTTGTTGTGGACCAAGATCGGAACTCCGCAATTCTCAACCAGCGGTTCGATCCAGAACCTGCTTCCGGGCGTTTATGGCGAAGAAAACTTGATGTACCAGGCTTTTAGTACTGGTTCCTATCAGAATGCCGGGGGGCTTACGCTGCCACGGCCTGGGATCGCGATGCAGGATGACAATGGCGACATGTTCGAGGGCCAGGGATTTGCTCCCTACTTCCAGCATCCTTTGGATTATACCGGACAAGGAAACTACCTGAGTACCGCCAAGCAAATCAATTGGATCATGGCTGGAGCGGATCGGCGAATCGCCTATACGAAGTACAACAGCAACGTTTACTCTTCGAATCCAACAAACAGTACGATTCGATGGGGGCAGCACACAAATGGTGGTGGCCAAAGCGATTTGATGCTCCTCAACCTGACCCAGGGCAATTTCGACGATCCCTACGAAATTGCGTATTACAATACAGACAATCGCACCTCTGACAATTTGTTTGCTCCTGAAGAGATGCTGTTCTTGCGCCTCAACAACAGCGAAGTCGGTCGATTGAATGTGAACAGTCGTCTCGCCGCACTGTTGCCATTCAACTTCGCCAAGTCCACCGCTGATAATGCTCGAGGCGAAAGCATTCGGCGAAAGTTCACGACATTAAGTAATGACCGTAAGAACTTCTCATTGCCGTATTCGACCTCCGGACGTTCGTGGGAATACTCTATGGACGTGGCTGCGGTGGGCGGAAATCAAGGCCCTTACATTCGCACTCCAACCAACAACACTTATCGTTTCCCACCAGAATTTGGCACGGGAACCATTCGACGATATACCTCAATCACCAGCGCCTCAACGGTGCCATACACCGAAGATCCATTCCGGCCTGTCACGCGAGCACTGCTGGAAATTGATCGCGATCCTGTGATGTCCGTTCAAACTCTGCAACGGAAATTGAGTGTCAACCAGGTTTTGGATTACAACGCAGTCAGCGGAAACTATTTTACTCGCCAGTTGACTCAGCATCCGATTGATCCTGGAGCGACCCCTATCTTCACCACATATCCACCGCCCATGCCGAATGTTCCTTACCCTCCGACGGATGATCCGAGCCGGGAGTATTGGGCGCGACGAGATCGACAGCGGATGGCTCGTGATATTTATGTATTGCTGTATTTGCTGGGTGGCGGAAGCGACAGCGCTACCTATAACACAGCGACAACGGCGAATGCGACCCCCAGTGCCACGACCGATGGTTCGACGTTGTACTCTGATGTTCAGCTTCGAGAGATGGCTCAGTTTGCCGTCAACCTCGTTGACGGGATGGATCGTGACGATGTCATCACGCGGTTCGAGTACGACAAAGATCTGAGCGACGGGTGGAATCTGGATGATGACCCGTATGCGACCGCAGAGTCGTCGTCTTACCCAAACACGTCACCGAATTACAATCCACTATTTCCGAACGATGGTCCCAGCCGCGGAGAAGTGTTTGGCGTCGAGCGTCTGGACTTGTCGATCAGCGAAGTCCTGGCGATTCGTACTGAAGCGATTACGCCTGCTGGAAATCATACGGCGACATCCTATGACGATGGAACGCCACATGCTTTCGGCTACGTTGAACTCTATAACCACAGTCCATTTGATGTGACATTCACCGACACCGAATCATGGCAGGTTGTGATCCGCCAAAATGCAGTCGGGATGAGTCCGACATGGGAGCGCCGGTTGAGCCTGAAGAGTGGTGCCGGCTACATTCCCAGTGGCAAGCGTTACACGATTGCGTCGATTGAAGCCGATCTCGGTGGCACGACCAACACCACGACCGGGCAATCGAAAAGTCTGTTTGTCGTCAGTCCGACGGGTGGCGTCGGTGATCCAGCCACTTCCTCAAATTGGATGGCTCCCTATCAAGTGCCTGTTCTTCAAGGGACGAACTACTATGGGTTGGATCTGCTGAGCGTCACCACTCCCACGGCTGCATTCCGTGTGGAAAACACGACAGGGACTGACCAGACATCGACGATGGGTGCATTCATGAGTGCCTTCTCGGGAGTGACTCCTACGGAAGGCAACCTGACCGGACCGTTACAGTTCGTATTGCGTCGTCGCGCCCATCCAACCCGTGCCCGATTGGCCTACGCGGATAGCAACGATAACCCCTGGGTTGACGTGGATATCATGACGATGCCAAAGATCGCGTCGTTCGTTTTGACGAGCACGACGGATACCGCGGCGACGATTCAGACTCAGTTGAAGAAGTTAGGTAGTTATGAACGACCCCAACCGTACGCTCAGGATCAGGCAGCGCCACATTCGATCGCTGCGATCCCGGCAAACTCGCTGTCGTCTGCGAACAGCAATGCGGCTGCCATCAATAACGTCTGGCATCCTCATTTCGACCGGGACTATACGTCCATAATTGACCTGCTGGCACTACCGGTGTTTGGCCCAAATCAACTCACGCAGAAAATGCGTGGCGCCATGATGGACTCGCCCGAAGGTCAACTGACAGATCAATTGTCGACGGGCTTCATGGGAGCCAAATCTGCCGCCGCAAAATTCCTGGTCCCTGAAGATCCGTCGAACTGGACTACCGTCACCAATCAGTTGTTTGACAACCGTTGGCACCGTGTCTTGGAGTTCCTGGAAGTTCCGACACGCACAAATCAGAACCTGGCACTCGGGACAGATCTGTCGATTCCTCGGATCCCCGGTAAGATGAATCCGAATACCTTCCGCAATGTCGAAAGTCTGGCGGCGGTATTAGATGATTCGAATCACATGGCCCTGAAGATTGACGGAACAGACTATTTCGGCGCGCCTTACCGTGCCAATCCCACATATGACCCGGAAGTGGGAGATCTATTCGACGCGTTCGAACCGACGACTCGCGACTGGTGGGACCAGTTCCAGAAGAGCCGGGATAACTTCGACCCCTACTGGAAAACCAATCTGACTCTCAGTATCCCCTTGCCGGGGACGCCAGGTTCGCGGCCGTTCCGTAGCTTGGCCGATGTCTGCTACAACACTCCTGCCAGTGGCGGCAAGCACGCGAGCGTTCAAGATACGATTCTGCGGGCTTTGCCAACGGACGTCAGCAACATGCCAGATCCTATGGCGACGACACAGACCCGCCGTCGATTTCTTGAAATCGGGACCACTGGAGAACATTACACCGGTGGAACGGGAATGCAGATTGATCCGATGATTCGTAACCGTCTGCTGGCCAAATTTGCCAACAATACGACGACTCGCAGCAACAGTTTCGCGATCTTCGTTTCCGTCAAGTATTTCGCGGCCGTTTCCGATTCAGCGAACGGCGGAGCGATTCGTATCGGTGGCCCATTAAACGGCAAGCAGAAGCCTGAGCATCGTGGATTCTTTGTCGTTGATCGCTCGAAGCTGGAACAAGGCCAGCTTTCAGGAGTCGCCACTTACGATTTTCGCTCGTTCATCGAGTACAGAAAGACGCTGGAGACGATTCAGCAATAAGTCTGTCCAAAAAAATGTAAGACGCCCTGGCGATGCTGAAGGGCGTCTTACGTTTTATAGTGGGCCGAATGACAGCGGTGGTCGGACTAAACCACTGGGTTGGTGCCTTTTGCAAGGATTCAGATTGATCGACGGGAATCTTCGTGACAAGGCAACCGCAATTTGCATAATTTGGTCTGTTTTCGGTGCAGAATAATACAACGGCACCTTTCCTCTAACCGTCGCATTCGCGAAACATCAGTGAAGATAAGCAGTTAGAGGAATACTGTACTTGCGGACCGAGATTTGCGTTAGTAACTTGAATGGGCGTTGCAGTTGACGAGCGGCTGCGACTTTCGAAGTAAAATCCAATCGCACCCTTAGACACTCGTCGGCCTCACATCTCTTGGAGAACCTGTTATGACCCGAACACGCCTCGCCCAAAAGCAGAAACTGCGCCGCGGTTTCACACTGATCGAACTGCTAGTGGTGATCTCGATCATCGCCGTGCTCGCCTCGCTGATCGCTCCGGCTGTGCAGTCGGCTCGTCGTGCGGCTCGTAAGCTGGAATGCCTCAATAATATTCGTAACTGCTCGATTGCAATTCAGAACTTCTCCTCACAAAACGGCGGACAACTGCCAGCTCTGCAAAGTTACATGGATGTCGGTACTTCATCGGTGACGATCCCTGTCGGATGGCCGGTCTCGATTCTGCCTGCGTTGGACGCCGGGGCGCTGTACCGAAGTATCAAGGG
>DASYEA010000474.1:0-2462 GCA_036499265.1 Schlesneria sp.
ACGCAAGGACGAACTGGAAATGGAGCTGACTGCGGAAGTCCTCGATCCCGAGTTCGAAACGGATTCGTTCGAAGGGGCGCAGGCCTTTCTGAAGAACCTGATCGGCTACTACCTGATCATGGAAGGAATTTTCTTCTACACCGGCTTCGTGATGGTCCTGTCATTCCACCGCCGCAATCTGATGACGGGGATCGGCGAGCAGTTCCAGTACATCCTGCGAGATGAAACCGTCCATTTGAATTTCGGTATCGATCTGATCAACGGCATCAAGACCGAGAATCCGCACATCTGGACGCCTGAATTCCAGCAAGCGATGATCGATCGCGTTCGACAAGCTGTCGAGTTGGAAATCGACTATGCTCAGGATTGCCTGCCGCGCGGGATCATGGGCCTGAACGCCAGCCTGTTCCGCGACTACGTGCAATTCATCGCCGACCGACGGTTGGAACGTATTGGGCTGCCCACACAATACGGCTCGTCGAATCCCTTTCCGTGGATGAGCGAAACGATCGATCTCAGCAAGGAAAAGAATTTCTTCGAAACCCGGGTGACAGAGTACCAGAGTGCCTCGACGCTGAACTGGGAATAGTTCGAGTCGACAGGTCTTGAGTAGCCGCGCAACAAAAAAGCCCCAGACGTTTGTCTGGGGCTTTGGCGTTCATTCACCGGCAACATCAATTGACTTCGGTTTTGTTCTCGCTTTCGTCCGCCTTGCCAGCGTCGGTCAGGTCGTCCTTCTTATTATCGTCTTTCTTCTCGTCCGTGCTGTCGTCATCCTTCTTTTCTGAAGGCTGAACAGCAGCCAGCTTGACCTTGAGCGACGCCAATTCTTCATTCGTCTGTTTCAGTTCGTCGCGGCCGTTTTTCAACTCGGCAACCAACTTCTCGTTGTCCGCTTTCGTGGCCGCAAGTTCTTCGGTGGCCTTCGCGGCGAGTTGCATCGCCACTTTGGCCTCACCTTGAGCCTTCAAGGTTTCTTTCTGAGCGTCAACCGCCTGCTTGGCGGACGCGACTTCGGCAGTTCGCGATTTATCTCGCTCGGCAACTGCAATATCGCGTTCTTTAACAGCTTGATCGCGCTGGGCGACCGATTCTTTCAGTTCCGCCTGCAATGCGGCGACCTGAGCCTGCAGGGCAGCTCGCTCGGCCACCAGGGAGTTTCGTTCCGCTGTCGTCACCGCCAACGCACCTTCGGCGCGAGTCGCGTCGTCGGCACGTTGGATAGCGTGGTGGTAAGGCAGCAGCGTTCCCTGGCAGCAGCGTGCCTGGATGTTGACCGCGACGGGATCGCAGCAGCGTCCCCGTTGTCCGGCCGATGCCAGTTGTGCCAAACCTGCCAGTACCGTCAGCCCGAAGGCAATGGTTCGTGTCTTCATCAGTTTCTCGCTGCTTTGTGCGTGAGGTTGCTCGTTAACGCTGTTCGTCGGCAGTAACGCCCTGAATCAGCGGATGGTGATAATCCTGTTGAGCTACAACATCGGCAGTTTTTGACACTTCACCAAACACCAACGCATTCGCTTGCGGTTCTGCGATATTCGCCGACAGAACGCTCTGCTCCTTTGATGGCGACTGTGTCTGAAGTAGCGATGGTACGAGTCATGAGCCCCGGCCGCGACCACGTTTTCAGCGGTACGAGACGACTGCTTGCTGCATCGTCGGAGGCAGCGGATGAAATTCGCTTCGAGAAAAGCCCACTTTGCTAAAGAGCGTTTGATACTCGGGAAACGTGTAAGCATCACCGTGGCCGGTCGACGCCAGCATCGTCAACGCGAAAGTCGCCGCTCCCGGTGGGGAGATTCGATCCTGATCTGGAATGAATTCCAGGGTGACGGCTCGACCGCCCGGTGCCAATGATGCATAGGCCCGCTGAGCAATCAGCTCGCCCGTCGGCAGGTCGAAATGATGGAAGAAGTTGGTCAGAAGCACGACATCGTAAGGACCGCCCCAATCCGTATCGAACGCACTTCCCGGCTTCAGATGATGCCGGTCTTTCACTCCCGCGTGGGCCGCATTCTCGGCGGCGACAGCCAGAACGTTCTGCCAGTCGAGCGCTGTGATTTGGGCTTTGGGATACTGTTGCGCAACGACAATCCCGAACATTCCGTGCCCGGCGGCCACATCAAGCACCCGTAACGGCTGAGATCGATCGCCGCCAATCAGCGGGAGAAGCAATTGAGCGGGCAAATGCATGAGCGGTGCCATTCCCCGCGCAAAATCGACCCAGATCGGATTGTCGTGCGAGACCGTTCCGTCGTCTGAGACCGCTGTTCCACCTTTCCGAACGGCAGCCGTCAATTGCGTGAAGCATTCCACCAGCGAGGGCGCCAGCAAGAACTGCAAAGCCCCACCAAGATAAGCAGGTGATTTACGATCCAGAAACACTGCGGAATCGGCTGTCAGTTCGTAGTGTTCTGCGGACTTTTTCAGGAAACCGATAATCGTCAGATAGTCCGCCAGGATTC
>DASYEA010000475.1:0-6517 GCA_036499265.1 Schlesneria sp.
ACTTTCCATTCGTTGCGTTGGATCGCAACGTCCGCCGCGCGCATCATCTGCTCGACTTTCAGATCATGTGGGGCTCGACTATCCATGTAGTCGCGTTCGTTTTCTTCTCCGTCGACAACCGGTGGATCGCCAGCCTTACGCGGCTTCGGATTAAACAGTTTCGCCAGGAACGGCTTGATGATGGGACGAACTTCTGGTGGCAAGGCTTGCTCGACCGCCCGTTGCTTGGCGTCGGCCGCCAGTTTCTCTTGTTGGGCTTTCTGAGCTTGGGGATTGAATACCCGACGTCCACCGAACTGAGCGAGGCGCGGCTGCCCGAACGTGGTGGGGGCACCGATCACGAGCAGACCGATTGCTAAAAAGCACGGCTGCAGCAACGCTGGCCGCAAATTCCACCCAACTCGTGTGATGGTCATGGTTTGCCTCAATGCCTGTTGACGAGACAAGATCTAAACCGTCCGGTCTGGCGTAACGGGTTCAGCCGTACCGTCTTCCGATTGTGAACTGTACGGCATTTGACGCACAGAAGAAACAAATTCACCTTCGGGAAAAGACGGAAGTTGCGAGATCGTTGCAGGTTGAAAACAGCTTCGCTACACTTCTCGGTCCGCCGGAGGCCCGTCTTTGCCGGGCAACGGTGGTTGATGGAGTCCGCGTATCGCGCGACTGCGACGCTGCTGAGAACGCGTGGCTTCGAGATTTCATTCGACAACACCCTGAATTCTCGCGAATTCAGCTACCAAGTTGAGTCTGTATTTTTTTCGGTTTGAAAGGCATAGTGCGACATGTCAAAGGAAGCGAAGCTGGTCGTCGAACCACGCACGGAAATGGGTTCGGCTGCTTGCCGACGACTCCGCGAGCGAGGGTTCGTTCCTGGAAACGTCTACGGACACAACGCGCCGCCGATCTCCGTCATCATGTCGTCTGACGTGTTGCGACCGATTCTGAAGTCGGGTGCTCACGTTGTCGATCTCGAAGTTTCGGGAAAGAACGACAAGGCGATCATTCGCGAAGTGCAATGGGACGTGTTCGGAAAGGAAATCCAACACATCGATCTTCTTCGCGTTGATCCGAACGAGCGCGTGAACATCACCGTGCCGATCGAGTTGAAGGGAACTGCCCCGGGCGTCATGGCTGGTGGTATTCTCGAACATATGCTGCATCAGGTTGTCATTGATTGTCTGGCTTACCAGATTCCAGACGTGATCCAGGTCCGCATCACTGCTCTGCAGTTGGGACAGGCGATTCACGTAAAGGAATTGGAGATTCCCGAAGGTTGCCACGTTCACGCACAGCCCGATGCCGTTGTCGTCCACGTCGTGAAACTTCAGGAACGTGACGCAGCTGCGGCGGAAGGTGGTCCAGCCGAGCCAGAAGTCATCGGTAAGAAGCCTGACGCCGATGCTGCTGCGGATGACAAGAAGAAGAAGTGAAACTCGACCGGACTTTAACGAGATAGAAATCGTGGAAGTTCAGTCGGTTGAAATGGTTGTGGAGGGAGCCGATGAAAATCGTCGTCGGCTTGGGCAATCCCGGCAGCAAGTACGAGGGGACTCGTCACAATGTCGGGTTTGATGTGCTCGCAGAGCTGGCTCACCGTTGGCATGGCCCTAAACCGAAGGCAAGGTTTGAGGCCAATCTTACGGAGATCCTATGCGGGTCAGAAAAGCTATTACTGCTTGCTCCACAGACATTTATGAATCTAAGCGGGCGAAGTGTTCAGCAGGTGGTCAAGTTTTATCAAGCCCCTCTGTCTGATCTGATTGTCATCGGTGATGACCTGAATCTGAAGGTGGGACAGATTCGCTTGCGGGCCTCGGGCTCTGCGGGCGGGCAAAAAGGATTGCAAAGTATCCTGAGTTGCCTGAGCAGTAACGAGATCTGCCGGGTACGAATCGGGATCGGGCGTCCTCCGGCAGAGATGGACGCCGCCGATTACGTGTTGGGTCGGTATCGAAAAGATGAAATCGATGTGATTGACGCTGCGACTCGGAAAGCAGCATCGGCTGTTGAAGCGTGGGCTGCGGACGGAATTGACGCGGCGATGAATAGATATAACGGGGAAGTCGAGTCAGAGACCTCGGACTGAGGTTCGTGGCGGCGATCGGCGGCAGGTTGCAAATTGCCGTGAATGCGGTACAACTATTGGGTTCCGGACGCGACCAGAACCATTCCATCAATTAGCACAACAGAATTCGCAGTTAGTTGCGGCAAGCAGCATTCAATCGAAGGGGATTTATTTTGTCCGAGTATATGTACGAGGGGATGTTTCTGCTGGACAGCAACCGGTTTGCGGCCGATCCCGATGGCGTTCAAGGCCAGGTAAAGGGTCTTCTGGACCGCGTCGGAGCGAGCATCGTCGCTTCCCGCTCATGGCAGGAAGGGAAGCTGTGCTATCCCATCGAAGGACATCGCAAAGGTCTGTATTTCCTGGCCTGCTTCAAAATGGACGGCTCGCAGATGATCGAGCTGAACCGTTTGTGCAAGCTGAATGACACAGTTCTGCGTCAGTTAGTGATTCGCCATCCGAAGGTGATCTTCGATGCCATGGTCGAAGCGTTGACGTCGCACGACGGTGCTCTGCATAGCCCCGAACAACGTCCTGATCCTCGCGATCCACGAGCCAACTATGGCGAGCGCGAACGAGTTCCCGAAGGGGTCGAAGAAGAACGATAATCCTTAAGTTGATACGCTGCTGGCGATGAGCTGTGGCGATACTGACTGCAGGTAAGGACTACTGTCATGGCTAGTTTCAATAAAGTGATTCTCGTCGGAAACCTGACTCGCGATCCGCAGGTCAAGTACACCACGGGCGGCACTGCCGTCACTGAAATTGGGCTGGCAGTCAGTCGTCAGTGGTTTGATAAGCAGGCGAATCAGAAAAAAGAAGAAACAACGTTTGTGGACATCACTTTGTGGGGTCGCACGGCAGAGATTGCTGGCGAATACCTCGCAAAAGGACGACCAGTCTTGATCGAAGGTCGGCTACAACTCGATTCGTGGGATGATCGCGAAACGGGACAGAAACGTAGCAAGCTGCGAGTCGTCGGTGAGAACATGACGATGCTTGGTTCGCGAGGCGATGGCGGCGGTGGTGGGCCTGCAGGAGGCGGTGGACGCGGGGCTGGTGCTCCACGCCAAGACTCTGGGCCGAGCGACCCGGGACCGAGCGATTTTGGCGGCAACTACGATGAACCTTCGGGTGGTGGTTTTGCCGACGAAGTTCCCTTCTAAAGACACGAACGAGTCGACGGCTCGAAAGACAATTCAATTTTACTTTTATGTTCGGCGGATGTCGAACCAGATTCACGGAACAGCACGATGGCACGCAGTACTCATACCGCTTCTGGCCGCCCACGCATCTCTCGCAACATTGAACTCCTGCTGGCAGAAGATGTCGAAGCGCTTGGCAAGCGTGGGGAAATCGTTCGCGTGAAGCCAGGCTACGCTCGCAACTACCTGTTGCCGAATGGCTTCGCCACGATGGCGACCGAAGCCAACAAGCGAGCGGTTGTGCGACACACCGACAAGCTGGCCAAGCTGTTCGAACAGAAGATGAAGGACATGCAGTCGCGAGCCGATGCCATCGGCAAGTACAGCGTGACGCTGGAAGCCAATGCTAACGAAGAAGGCCACCTGTACGGCTCGATCATGGGTCCGGATATCAGCAAGGCCCTGAAGACCGCTGGCTATGCTGTCGAACCAGATCACGTGCGACTCGACGGTCCGCTTAAGGAACTGGGGATGTACACGGTCAAGATTCAGTTGCATCCTGAAGTGAAGACCGAGGTCAAAGTCTGGGTTGTTCCTGCCGCCAAGAAGTAACACTTCGCCACAAATCGAAGCTTTGAAGCGGCGTTCCGTTTACCGGGACGCCGCTTTTTTTACGGCTGGCGCCCCGCTTATTTTCAAGGCTGGCATTGTGAGCGAAGCAGGTTGGAATCGACTACAATGACGCTTTGACCATTGCCCCTGCTGACGCGATGTCAGGTTTCGCATAAGGCTGATTCATGGCCGGTTCAAAGCCTCTTGGTGATTTCTCGGGCGCGCATCTCCCGCCGCAAAATCTGGTTGCGGAGCGCAGTGTGCTTGGCAGTATTCTGTTGGAGAATATGTCGATCGATGAGGTTGGCGACGTTCTGAAGTCGGAGCACTTCTACAGCGATGTCCATGCCATCATCTATACCGCCATCATGAAGATGAACGAATCGACCGTGAAGGTTGATGCCGTGACTTTGGCGGAGGAACTGGATCGGCGGAATCAACTCGAAGACATTGGCGGCATTCCCTACATTCTTGAATTGCTAGAGGCGGTGCCGCACGCGGCGCATGTGAAATACTATGCGGAAATCGTGCGAGACAAGTGGATCCAGCGATCGCTGACCAATGTCTGCACTGAAGTCCTTCGCGACTGCTACGAAGGTTCTGACGACACAGCCCAAGTTCTGTCGAAGGCCGAGAATGGGATCTTTTCCATCCTGGAAAATCAGGAGATTGGTCAAAAGATTGCGATGGAAGACATTATGATGGCCACCCTGGACCGCATTAATGCGCGAATGGGGAAAGAAGGTTCCATCAGTGGACTTCCGACTGGCTTCGTGGATCTTGATCGTCAGACGAATGGATTCCAGGAAGCCGAGTTGGTGATTCTGGCGGCTCGTCCTTCGATGGGGAAGACCGCTTTCGTCTGTAACATCGCGGAATGGTGTGCAGGTGCGGGTGAGACGGCGACATTAATTTTCAGTCTGGAACAGTCGAAGCTGGAACTTGCAGAACGATTCTTGTGCATCCGGGCCAAGCTGGACGGCCATCGGCTGCGCAAGGGGCAACTGGAACCTGATGAACGACATGCGCTGCTCGAAGCGTCGTCGGAGCTTAGTCGCATTCCGCTATTCATTGATGATCATCCGGGGCGTACCGTCAGTCAGATCAGTGCGATCTGCCGTCGACTGAAACGCCGCAACAATCTTGGGTTGGTGATTATCGACTACCTCCAACTGATTGAGCCTGAAGACAAGCGGGCTAATCGCGAGCAGCAAATCGCGCAGATTACTCGGCGACTGAAGGGGATTGGCAAAGAATGTCGATTGCCCATTATCGCGTTGTCGCAGTTGAACCGTGGGGTTGAGTTGCGAGAAGATAAACGGCCACGTCTGGCGGACCTTCGCGAAAGCGGTGCCATCGAACAGGATGCCGACATCGTCATGTTCCTGCATCGACCTGATGCATATAACCCGGAAGACCGCCCTGGTCTGGCCGAGATTGTTGTCGCGAAGCACCGCTCTGGTCCTACCGGGATCGTCAACTTGCAATGGCGTCGCGAATCGATGCGTTTCACCGATTACGATCCGATGATGGACGCCGGCGGTGGTGCCGCGAACTTCTAAGTCTCTCGGCAAAGCAGATTCGGCTTCATTTCCACGACAAAAGCTTGCATCATCGCTGTTCGTTCATTTCGTTCGCGGAGGTTATCGCCATGCTTCAGCGATTGACTGTTGTTGGACTGATCTTGTGCAGCTTGCGCATGGCTAGCTGTCAGGAGAAGCCAGATCCATTCAAGGAGGCTGCGAACCGTGGATTGGCAGTGCTGGAACGCAGCGCGCGAGCCTATCCGTCGAATCAGTCCTGCTTCTCCTGTCATCACCAGACACTGCCAATGCTGAGCATATCCACCGCCAGGGATGCGGGATTGATCGTTGACAATGATCTCTTCAAATCGCAGGGATTGTTGGCTCGAAAGAGCTTTGAAAAACAGCAGACACGACTGGCAATAGGAGAGCATGTCGGTGGTCGGTCCGCGACCGTGAGTTACGGGTTGTGGGCCCTTAAGATCGTTGACGACAAGCCAGATGAATTGAGCGAAGCGATGACATCGTACTTGCTCAAATCGCAGCAGGCAGATGGTTGCTGGAAGCCCCCTTCCAGTCGTCCGCCGTTAGAGACTTCATCAGTCAGTTGTACGGTGCTGTCAGCCATCGGCGTGCAGCGATTCGCCAGCTCATCGCAGCAGGCAGAAGCAACTGCGGCTATTAAGCGGGCTTATGACTGGCTGCAGACTGCCGCTCTCGAGGATCAGGAAGACCTTAACTTTGCGCTGTGGGGTGAACAGCTTCTGGGAACAAGTGAAACTCGACTCGGAGACCTGCGGGATCGTGTGATCGCCAGGCGCAATGCCGATGGTGGCTGGAGTCAAAATGCGGACCTGACGAGTGACGCCTATGCGACCGGTCAGACGTTGTACGTTCTCGCCGAGACTGGTCTCTCGTCCCAAGAAGCCATATTTCGCGAAGGGGCGGCATTCCTGGTAGAAACGCAACACGAGGACGGATCGTGGCATGTCGTGACGCGATCAAAGCCGATTCAGCCGTGGTTCGACAACGGCGATCCTCATGACAAAGACCAGTTTATCTCGATAGCCGCCACCAGCTGGGCGACAACTGCGCTGGTCAAGTCGCTGCGGTGAGAAGCTGACGCGTCTGCTGCCGGTTGCGCCGCAATTTTGAACAAAAAGTCGATA
>DASYEA010000476.1:0-4843 GCA_036499265.1 Schlesneria sp.
CACAAGTCATGACGATGAATGTCCTGATCGAAAGCGGGCATTACCAAGAGGTACTGGATGTTTGTCACTTCCGGCTACGGTGATGCCGTCGCTACCGGCACCCACTTCCCGCCTTTCAGCTTGGCATGATGTCCGTGGCCAGAAGAGTCTGGGATATTTTTCGGTTCTCCTCCATCGCAGTGATACAGCGCCAACGTCTGCTCGTCGGTTTCGTGACGTAGGGGCGGGGTGAAATCGCTCTTGTAGCGCGCGGTCTGCGAGATGCGGACTTCAGCAAGCACGCCTTCAAATGGATCTTGAGTGCCGCCACCAAGATTCCAGCCATTCGATGCAGCACTGACCGATGTGTCCGAATCGTCGCGATGCGCGACCGCCTTACCATTGACGAACAGCATGATCTTGTCTGGCAATCGGACGGCCGCCAGATGAATTCGCTTTTTCTCTTTCAGCGGATCTTCGCTCACTACGCTCGTGATCCTTCCATCCGCATGATGCAGCGTGAAACTAAGCCGATCCTGTGCCAGGATCTCCAGTTGAGCTCGCCCGATATTCGAGATAATCGTGGCCAGGTCTTCGTCGACATCATCTTCCAGCGTCACGAAGCATTCGAGAGTAAACGGCTGCGAAGTATCGAGCTCCAACGTTGGCAGCGGGATGATCTTTTCCCACTTCGCCAAGTGCAATACGAATCGACCTGGAACTGGAATATCGTTGTTGCGACTCGTCGGCTGGGCCGATCCGCCGCCTCCCTGTCGCTGGCCGTCTGGACTGGGTTGTTCAGTCTTTGTTGTGAAGACTGCGGCCAACAGCAACACCAAACAAGCTGCGGCGACGATCACTGCCGGCCGTTTCCACAATGGCACATTCTTCGCGACCGGAGCAGGGGTCGCCTGTAATCTCACCGTCGGGGCGAACACGTTCACCGGCGTTGGCTCGGCACCCACGTGGATAACTCCTATCCGAGAAGAACCCGAACCTTGTCCGACTAGTCCTGACAGGGCCTCCTCAACGTCGTCCATCGTTTGTAGTCGGTCCTGCGGTCGCTTGGCGACCATCTTCTCGAAGACGGCGGCCAGGGGAGCCGAGACGTCGGGGCGCAACTGCTGCAGCGATGGAGTCGGGCTGTTCTGGTGAGCCATCAGCTTCTGAACCAGCGTCGCCCCGTCGTACATGTTCTGATCAGTCAGCAGGCGATACAGAGTGCATCCCAGGCTGTAAATGTCCGCGCGAGCGTCCGCGGATCGAGTATCGATCGCCTGTTCGGGGGCCATGTAGTCCACGGTTCCCATGACTTGGCCAGTCTGTGTCAGCCCATCGATTGCAGGATGGTCCTCGATGCGAGCCAACCCCATGTCCATGATCTTCAACGTGTCGGTCTGGTCCAGCAACAGATTGGCGGGCTTAATGTCGCGATGCACGATCCCCTTGCTATGAGCAAAGGCCAGCCCTCTCGACGCTTGCCGGACCAGCTCGACCGCTCGTTCCGCCGCAAACGGCCCGTCAGTCGCCAGCATCTCCGCCAGATCGCGGCCCTCGACATATTCCATCACCAGGTACCAGACGCCGCGCTGCACGCTGGCATCGTAGGCTTGCACGATGTTGGGATGCACGAGTTTGGCGGCAGCTTTCAGCTCACGCTGGAATCGTTGCACGGCACTCGCGTCCTTCGTCATCGACTCCGAAATCAACTTGATCGCTACTAAGCGGTCCATGTGCTTGTGCTTGGCTTTGAATACCTGACCCATGCCGCCCGCACCAATGCGGTCCAGCAGCACATAGTCACCTAGCACCAGTGGCGTGCGACCATTCGACAGCAACTCCGCCGTCTGAAACGCCGTCAAGCGCCCATTATCCACTAGCAGCTTGGCAAGGGCCTCGGCATCGTGGGGCTGTCGATCGACAGCCAGCGATCTCCAGAACGCCTCGATCTGTTCCGTCTCGAAAAGCCCTGACGCAATGAGAGCTTCTTTAAATTGATCGACGGACAACGGCATCTGTAATTCTCACCTCGTTTTGTGAGATGAAATGATAAACCGTGTCCCGCTATATTAGAACCGACGTGGCAAGGTTCGAGTGGATTGGCCAAATGTCGGTCGCGCTCGTTAATGAACTTTTTCAATACCAGCCTGTTGCCGAGTCTGTTGAGCGGAAGTCAGAAGATCAAGAAGACGGGGCAGATGCGGATGCAGAATACAAAACGCCGCCGTGCCCTTGGGAGCTATTACACACCCGAATGGCTCGCGCGCTGGATGGTCGCGCGAGCTCTATCGACTGTTGATCTGGCGACGCAAATCGATTCTTGGCGAATTCTGGATCCTGCCTGCGGCGAGGGGGCGTTCGTGTTGCCCCTCCTCGATGAGCTCGCCGCTCGTCGAGGTGTCTCCGTTGCTGATATTGCAGGCCGACTCGCGATCGTGCGTGATCGAGTCTTCGGAGTCGACGCTGACTCAATCGCCATCGAGAAGTTACATCAACGTCTGGCCGAGTGGATCGGCGGCGGGCCGTGCGATACCGCGGCAGTCCTCAGCATCCTCACGAAACAATTCCGATGCGGCGATTCGCTCTTAGGTGATGTGTGGTCGACCCGCCCGGTGAAGCCACCGATTGAAGTACGGGTTGCGCCATCGATCGAGTCACCGATTGAAGTGCCGAGTACTCCGCACTCAGTACTCAGTACTCAGTACCAAGCCACCGCCACCGCCACCGAAAGTGCTGCTCCCCTCGACTGGACCACCACCTTCCCCACAGTCGCCACCGCCGGCGGGTTCGATCTGATCATCGGCAACCCTCCCTACCGACGCGAACTCAACGCCAAATCCGACTTCGATCGGGTTGCCGCTTCATCCATCGGGAAGCAGTGGCGAACCGCTCGTATGGACCTCTGGCACTACTTCTTTCACCGAGGACTCGATTTACTCAAGCCCGGCGGCCGGTTGGCGTTTATCGTCAATAGCTATTGGACCAGCGCCGCCTCGGCGAAACGCTTGAGAGAGCGCATGGCGACCGAATCGACGCTGGAAGAAGTCGTCCACTTTGGATCGGTGCCGCTGTTTCCCCAGGTCTCTGGTCGACATCTGATCTTCCGCGTTCGAAAAGAACCCGCCGCGATCACAACCTGCCGAGTCTTCGATCTGTCGAACCAGTCGCGTGGTCAAATCGAAGTCGCCATGCAAAGGGACCTCTGGGCCAATGAGTCTGTGCGCATCGTCCCGCAGGATGCGTTGTGGTCGAACGGGCAATTGCGAACCAGTCCCGAATCACCGCGTCAACATCAATACTCGGCCAGCGTGTTGGCGGATCAGTTTGATGTGCGACAGGGCATGGCCGAGAACCCGCCATTTGTGACACGGGCCGCTGCCCTGGAACTCGGTGCCCACGTGACGATGGGGCAGGGTGTGTTCGTGCTGACCACCGATGAAATCGCCGGATTAGATCTGAGCGATGAAGAAGCCTCGTTGTTGAGGCCTTACTACGCGCTGTCGACCGTCGACCGATTTCACGTCGATTCGCAACCGTCTCATCAGGTACTGTACCTCACAAAAAAAACGGCCCCTTCGCTTCAGTCGTATCCGCGAATCGCCGCGCACCTTGATCGCTATCGTGTCGTGTTAGAGCGTCGACGCGAAGTACAGTCCGGTCAAATGGCCTGGTGGCACTTGCACTGGCCGCGTGAAGAACGGCTGTTCGTCGAACCGCGAGTCCTCTGCCTGCAGATGGGGCACGAACCGCGATTCGCCTATGCCGAACAGCCCACCTATGTCGGGTTCTCGATGAACGTCATCGTCGCAAACGGGAACAACACCGAGGGGCACCTGTCCGTAGCCGCGTTAACCGCCGTTCTGAATTCGTCCCGAGCCAAACACTGGTTTGAAGCGAACGCCAAGCCGCGCGGTGCGCATCTGGATATCAGTGGCACTGTGCTGAAGCAGTTTCCATTACCGATCACCTCGCGGCCGGAAATCTTGGTCGAGTTGGATCGGTTGGCTCGTCACTGGTCTGTCGATGTCGAAGAACGAACGGTCGCCGAGTCTCGACTCAATCAAATGGTCGAGCAACTCTACTCGGCCTGATCGGCAACGTCGGAACTGATTTGTTTGCTCTCGAGATACGAAAGTCGTGCCACTGGTTGGCCGCTTCGGACAACCAGTGCCGATGTCAATCATTCGCGGCCTGATCAGGCGCTTCCTTGGTGGGAGTCTTATGGAACTCGTTCCAGCGCTCCCACGCATAATCCCATTCCATCCACATTCGCATGACCGACCACAGCAATCGCATCTTCGCCAATTGATCGGCAGGCATGCGTGTCTGCTGGGCCATCGATTCGCGAGCGGCATTGGCCAAGCCCCAGCGGCTTCCCAGCAGACGGCACAGTCCATCGGCGGACAGGTCTGGATCGGCTCCATCGGCGGTATATCCGGCCCCGTTGGCGGTCACGAACAGTTCAAACAATTGACCCCGATACGGATCCACTTCCAGCGGCTTGGTGGTTCGCTCGGCTTCCAGAATCAAGGCTTCAATACGATCAAGAATGCGGTCGGCCAAGGTCAACGTCTCATCAATGGAAGGGGACATCACACAATCCTGCAAAGTAGGTCAGTCTTCACCTAGAAGATACCAGTGTCGACGCCTCTTCGAAAGTCGCGCCCACCCTTTGGAGTACTCCAGCTTGACAGCTCCGATGATCTACTCAAAAAGAGTCTAACCCGGATTATTCACGGGGAAGTGAGTCCTGAAGAAATTCGGTGATGGGAGAGAATCGACCTTGGATGCTGCGCAGCATCCCCTTTCCCCTAATTCCACTGTTTCGCCGTGAGGTCCCGAGAACGCGGACTGTGCCAGAGCG
>DASYEA010000477.1:0-5076 GCA_036499265.1 Schlesneria sp.
ATAGGTTGAAGTGAATGATTCCAGTTTCAACATTTTCAACATATCAAATCGATCAATCTTTTTGCTGCTCTTTTGACCCGAAACACCGACAATTGACGTGATTGTCCCGGACTACTGAATTTGCCGCGACAGTGCGCGACGCGCCCCCCAGCTTCAGATCTCAAATCGCGTTCATTCCTTGGAGTACGCCAGACGGGTATCGATTCGTCGGTCTTCTCGCCCAGTTGTCGTATCATAGATGCGAATCACGGGTTCGCTGCCGGCGACAGCCAGATATCTGTTGTTGGGCGAGAAGCTGATGTTCGACACGTGGGAAGGGTTGTCAAATTCAATTCGCTTTCGAGAATGTTCCAGGTCGCAAATCACAACCTGGTTGTCGATTCCCGACCACGCAACGAGGGACCCATCCGGCGACGTTTCCAGTCGCCAGACAACGTTCTTCTCTCGCAGTCCATGAGGTTCACTCCAGCAGACTTCGCCTGTTTTCAGATCTGTGATCTGCACGCAGTTCCCTCCCAATGACGAAATCACTTTGGTTCCGTCCTGAAGAAATGCCGCTGTCACAGGACCGGATTCTCCGCTCAAGCAATGTCGCAACGTCCCCGTTCTCGTGTCCCAAATCTCAATCCTGCCATTCGAACGGCAAGCCATTAACTTGTGATCATCATTTGAGAACCGAAGTCTCGTCACTTGCTCTGATTCCGAGGATTCGCAGGCGATCAACGTTTCCTGAGTAGCATGACTCAAATAGACGGTTCCTTGATTGCTGGCCGCCGCCAGCATGCGTGCGTTGTGCGCCACGGCGGGCATCTTGAAAATCGCTGAAGGAGGCGCGTTAAACTCAGAGGTTTCCAACGAGACCAGATCCACCCACGACAGATTGCCTCGTTCCGTCGTGAGCAAGACCTTGCGAGCATTGGCAGAGAGCGATACCTCGATCGCCGTGATCGCCAGCGACTCTTCCCGGACGGAACTGCGACCATCTGGAAGAGTCATATCATGCGCAGTCAATTTGAATTCCAGAATCGGTTCACCGCGTGATTCCGAAAACAGCGTGTTCCCATCGACGGACCAAGTCAGGCCGCGCACCCACCAGTGTGTCGTTCGATTTCCTGGCGTCAGGTATTCTGGATCGCAAGCGCGCCAACAAACGACCGACTCGCTCGTGATCACCAACCCGAATGCAACAAGTCCCACCATCAGAAACATCGCACTAAATCGACCAGGCAATCGGAGGGTCATTTCTAGTCTTCGCCTCTGTGATTGATAAAAGTCACCGAAATGGTTCCTTCATCAATTACAAAAGCAACGCCGCGCCAGAATTACAGGCACCTCAACAAATACTGCAATTCTTCGTCGATATGTTCAGGTTCCGCGACGGTATGCGCAATCTCGTCGCGTAAAAGTTGCCGATAGCGACGACGCAGGCGATGCGTGGCGACCGCGATTGCTCCCGACTGCATATTGAACTTCCGCGCGATCTCGGCATAGTCACCTGCTTCAGGACGACCAGTCAATGCACCTTTGAGCTCATCGAACAACGCACCCTGCCCCTCTGTTTCGTACTTCTCACGAAGCAGTTGCAGCACCCTGTCCAGTACGGCCCAGGCCCATCTCTGCTCGAAGACTCGCTCGGGCGTGATGGTGTCAACGGGCTCCATCGCGTAGCGAGCCTCCGCAGACAGAGAATCAATCGCGATCACCGTACTGCGTCCACCGCGTTTGTGAGTCTGTGATTTGTCATACTCATTCGCGAGAAAGTTCTTCATTGACGCCAGCAGAAACGAGCGAAATTTCCCCTTAGTCCGGTCCACCTGGCTCAGGCTCTGCTTCTCCAGCAGGCGAGCGAAAAAGTCCTGCGTCAAATCTTCTGCCGCATCCGGTGAAAGTCCGCGCCGACGCACGAAAGCATACAGGGGAAACCAATACGTCCTCGCCAACTCTTCCAGCGCTCGTCGCCGATCGCTATCCGACGTCGCCGCACCCGCCGCAAGCACCACGCTCCAGTGAGTCGCGCTGAAATTCCCCTGACCGCCATTGCGTATTCGTTCAGTGGTCATAGTTGGATAGACAGGGGAAAGAAAAACCTTGTGACGCCCTTGGTCTTAACGATTGGATTTAAATGGTCCTCGAACGACCTCGCGATGAATATTCTTGGCTTCCAGATTGTCGATTCTGATCTCAAGCGGGCTGTTGATCTTGCCCGACACGTTGGCACTACAACTGACACTGGAAATATGCATCTTACCGTAGTCTAACGTCGCGACTTCCCTATACACAGATCCCCCGGCTGGCAGATATGAGAATAGAAGTTCGCTGTCAATTCGCCGGATCCGCAGCTTGCCCTTGGTAACAGCACCGGGCTCAAACTTCCAAGTCGTCTTCCGACCGGGTTCCTGAGGAGGGAGGTGGAACAAGACAAAACCATCGCCGGACCGTTGATGGTTGGTTCGCGAGAAATAAATCATTCCACCCGGGCCCCCCAGGATCAGTTCGGTATTCGCGAAGTCAGAATCCGGGTCCCCAGGATCCGCTTCCGGCACGGGAAACTGAATCAAATCAAAATCCAGGCTCGCTTCAAAATCACCATCGATTCCAAACGTGCTCTTCAATCGGAATCGAGGTCGCCCCTTCGGTCCGGGCGGAGCGAAGTAGTGCAGCGACCCTTCCGTAAATTCGACCTTTCCCACCTTGGGATCCAGAGGATCGTACCCCCATTTCTCGTGGTCGAAATCATTATTGTCGAAGCTTTCGAGAACAAAGATCCCTTCGCTTGGGGCACTGCTAGTAACAGTCGGTTTCGCGGGACCACCGCTGATGGGGCTGCTGGGCGGGGCAATGATTGCAGGAGCAGCCTGGACTGACAGAGGGGGCGTTGAAGCACCATTCGCAGAGTCGATCGGCACAGCAGCCTGCGGGCCCCCCTGTAGTGGTGCCGGTACCGGCGGACCGAAAAACCTGGCGAGGGCCATCGAAACCCCAACCAGTCCGACGATTGCGGCCACCAGCACGACCGCCTTCAAGCCAGAAGCCCCGATCAACTTTTCAAAAGCCTCGGTCACAGGACTGGAAACAGCGTGATCGATGGCGGTCCGGCCTGCACGCCTCAATGGGGTCCGGTCATGCGCCACGGTTTGGATCTGAGTCTGCATTTCGGTCGCAGACTGAAATCGCAGTTGGGGCGTTCGTTCCAGAGCCCGTAAGACGATCTCGTCCAGGCGCACGTCAACTTGAACCATTCGCGACGGTGGGATGCAGACCTCACCCGGATATTCACCGGTCAGCATCTGATAAAACATGACGCCCAACGCATAGATATCGGCGCGATGGTCCACTTCATCAGGATGCGAAATCTGCTCGGGAGCCATGTATTTGGGCGTCCCCATCACCGCTTCGCCGGTCGACCTCGCAGCACCAAGTCCGACCAGTTTGGCCAGGCCAAAGTCGGCGATCTTCACCTCCCCGTCACGATCCATCAGAATATTGTCGGGCTTGATGTCCCGGTGCACGACTCCCTTGTTGTGAGCGTACTGCAGGGCCTCGCAGATTTGCGGCACGATCGCCAACGCCTCGGGCGGAGTAAACTTGCCCCCTTCCATAAGCTGTCGCAGACTGCAGCCGTCGACATACTCCATGAAGAAAAAGAACACGCCGTCTCGCTGACCGAAATCGAAGATCGTCACAATGTGAGGATGATGCAGCCGCGCCATCGCTTGAGCTTCACGAGCAAATCGCTCCGTAAAGTCGACATTGTGCCCCACCTCAGGCGGCAAAATCTTGAGTGCCACCATCCGCTCAAGACTCTTCTGGCGAGCCCGATAGACGGCCCCCATCCCCCCTCGCCCGATCAACTCAATAATTTCCAGATCGGGAAACTTGGGCGCCAGTTCCGCCACCAACGGAGGCACCCATCGCGGGTACCCGCTTTCCTTGGAGTTAGGAAACGTATTCGACTCCAACCCCTGCTTAAACAAGCAGATCCGACACAGCCCCTCGGGAGCATCGACCGACAAAGGGGCCTGACAATCAGGACATGTCTTGGCATCGGTCATCGGTATTCGGCCCCCTAACGCAGTGCTCCCTCCAATAGGAAAAGCAATCGCGAGCCAAAATTACAGCCGCCACCAAAAATATTCCAGTTCTTTGATGAACTACCGCCAGCGCCGCACGACTGCGACTCTCCTAAGGCCCAAGCGGGCCGGCCGTTCCGTTCACACAACAAAGCACACTTGGAATACGAACGCCAGCAAAGCTCTTCGTCGAAAAGTGAAGCCACCCCAACCCCATGACGCGGCTCTTCTCGTCCAGCCCCCGCTCTTGTCTACTCTCAACTCTCTGAAATCCACTCTCTCGCCGCAGGCGACTCCGGAGGCCCAACGGGCCGGCAGTTCACTCAGCCCGGCCCCTGAGGGCCGGGTCACACCCCACCCAAAAACACTCTTGAGGCCTGAAAGGCCGGCCGTTCCGTGCCAAGACAATGTCGAAAAGCGAAGTCCCTCCGAGTAGCATCACATTCCAACGCCGACTAGCCGCCCCACTCCGAACATCGCAGATGAACGTACACGAGGAAAAATTCGTTGCCGCATTCATCTCGAAAGAGAAGCAGGACAGGTACCGCTTCTTACTGAGCGGCGATTCGAAACGCCGAGACGAGTGCCTGGACCGGCTCAATCATTGCCGTGACCTCAACGAAAAGTACGTCACCTGGCTGCCCCGTGATCCGCGTTCCACAACTCGCAACGCACAGATCGCCAAGTTGCTGCGCGAAAAAAGCAGCCCCGACCTGGTCTACGTCCTCGCCTGTTCATGTCCCGCCGACGCCAGCAGCCTGCCGCTGCTGGACGCCATGGACGAAACAACCAAGTCCGGCTGGGGCACAATCATCTCCTGCATCCCGGGCGAGCTTGCCTACTACTACGACGAAGAAGGAGGAGAACGCCGAGCCATCCTGGAACGCCAGCCTGGCACCTGAGCGCCAGACCAGCAGCACGGGCTGGCCGCAAGTCGGTGGGGTGAACCTACGAATACAAGTAGTACTTGATCTAGCGATCGATGTCAGGTACGCGGATAGAGAGA
>DASYEA010000478.1:0-1916 GCA_036499265.1 Schlesneria sp.
TATCTTTGCCGCGATCCCGAAGAGCGCCTGTTCTACCAGGGAGAATGGATTGAGGGTCTGTATCCTGCAACCGGCGCGTCGATGGAAGACCATATCCAGTTGACCGCGTTTAAAGAGCTGATCGACTGGTTTGTGGCTTGGCGAGATTCCGCCGGACGCCGTGCTTTTGCTATCCCGACCAGCCAGGCCACCGATGACAAAGAGATCATGGCTCTGGACAAGCAGTCGATGGCCGAATGGATGGCGTATCAGGGTTTCTATTCTCCCCGGCTGCAATGGATGGTCGACTACAGTTGCCGTGATGACTACGGGCTTTCCGCGGAAACGACGAGTGCTTGGGCAGGACTGCTCTACTTCGCCTCGCGATTGCGATCTCCCGGGGCCGATCATCAGCCGCTGATCAGCTGGCCCGAAGGGAATGGCCGGATCATCAATTACCTCGCGGAAGTCATCGGCCCACGTCTTCAAACCGGTATGGCGGTCACGCAGCTCACGCCGATCACCAATGACAAGGGCGATTACGTTGAAGTCGTCTGCCTCAATACTCAGACCCAAGCCGTGACCGGCCTGCGGGCGCGACACGTCATTTTCGCCGCGCCTCAATTCATGGCACCTCGATTGATTACCGAGTTCACCGAACGAACCCAGCGGAAAACGGATGAGTTCGAGTACGGATCATGGTTCGTCGCCAATATCCATCTGAAGGACCGGCCAGCGCAGCAGAAGGGCTATCCGCTCTGTTGGGACAACGTGATGTTTCGCAGTCGCTCCTTGGGCTATGTCGTTGCGACTCATCAGGCCGGCCGCGACTATGGCCCGACGGTGCTCACCTGGTATTACCCGTTCACAGAATCACACACACGTGAAGTGCGCGAAAAACTCTTGAAGGCGACGTGGGCCGATCTGGCCGATGTTGTACTGACCGATCTGGAAGTCCCACATCCACAGATTCGACAACTCGTCGAACGGTTGGACATCTTCCGCTGGGGTCACGCGATGATCCGACCCAAGCCGGGATTCATCTCCAGTCAGCAACGACGCGAAGCCCGCAATCCCGATGGTCGCATTCACTTCGCCAACACGGACCTCAGCGGCGTCGCCCTGTTCGAAGAGGCCTTCGACCACGGCTGCCGCGCCGCCGATGAGGTCTTGTCAGAGTTGCCGAAAAGCCAAAGTTGATCGGCTAGCGGGGGCTGCCAACAAGCTGATGATCCTCGGTAATCGTCGACACTTCATCGTGTGTCGGCGCGTTCAGTCCCAGTTGATGTAACGTGGCCGCGAAGCGATCCCATGGCGCAACTCGGAATGGTTTCAGCGTTCCAGCGGCGACCTCTTCACCAGTTGGCTCCAGCATATCTGTCGACAGGCACAGATCCAGCAACCACATCTCTTCCAGGTACTGCGTCGATCGGCCCTCCGCCCGCGCTTTGGCCAGACGTTGTTCCTGAACTTTGAATTTGCGGTGGACTTCCATCAACGTCAGGATCTTGGCGGCATCGGACCCGTGATGAACCAGCAGATCCTGGCAAGATTCGAACGACGCAAAGTTCGGCAGGTCCGATTTGCGGACCAGCAGGACTGTCGGCGCGACGTAGTGCAGCGGGCGATAGGTTTCGAGAATCGGAGCCATCAGCCACCATTCACGTTTCAGTCCTTTCTCTTCCAGCAACGTGCGCAGGTGCCCGTGCAATTCTCGCAACACGAATGAGCCAAGCTTCCCTTCCATTGCGATCACCGAATTCAATTCGTCGTCGGCGGAATCTCGCGTCAGGCCGAGCAGATGCGAGCGAATGGCATCCTTCGCCACGAATACCTTCAGTGGCAGGCATCCGATCATCCTGACGACGAACCGGCGCTGGCCGCTACGGTCTGTCGTGACGTGAGCGTAGGTGAACTCCAGTTGTTGGAACTGATGG
>DASYEA010000479.1:0-2196 GCA_036499265.1 Schlesneria sp.
GTTACCCACCGCGGCTGAAGCTCGACAGTTTCTCGGCAATCAAGCTCCGGACAAACGAGCCAAAATGGTGGATGCCTTGTTCGAGCGTCCTGAGTATGTCGACTACTGGGCGATGAAGTGGTCCGATCTGCTCAAGGCCGATAAACTCAAGATTACACCGCAGGGAACAGTCGGATTGACGCGGTGGCTGCGAAAGCAGTTCACGGAGAATCGTCCGTATGATGAGATGGCTCGCGAGATCCTGGCGGCGCAGGGCCCCATTCAAAGTGAAAGCCCCGCGGCATTCTTCAAATCGCTGGACACGCCCGAAGTCACCAGCCGTGCCGTGAGCCAACTGTTTCTAGGCGTCAGAATCGAATGCGCCCAGTGCCATCATCACCCGAGTGAACGCTGGAGCCAGGACGACTACGCAGGCTTAGCGGGCTTCTTCTCCGGAATCACGGTGAAGAAGCTACCGGAGGGAACGGAAGCAATCGTTGCCCGCGGTGGAGCAGATCAAAAGCACCCACGAACCGGAGAATTGGTCCCGGCCCGAGCCCTTGGTGCCGCCACGGCCGACTTCTCGAATATCGTGGATCGTCGAAAAGTTCTCGCGACGTGGATGACCGCCGCGGACAATCCGTTTTTTGCGCGCGCGATCGCGAATCGATTGTGGTCGCACTATTTCGGGCGCGGACTGGTCGAACCAATCGATGACATGCGTGCGACCAATCCGGCGACGAACGAACCGTTGCTCGATGCGCTGGAAGCTCATCTGAAAGCGTTGAAGTACGACCTGAAAGCGTTCAGCAAGACGCTGCTGTTGTCGCGGGCTTATCAATTAGGAATAGCGACGGAGCTGAACCGCGATGATCGTCAACATTTTTCACACGCACGCCCGAAAGCGGTCCCCGCAGAAGTGCTGCTTGATTCGATCAGCCAGACCACAGGGGTTCCCGAGAAATTCAATGGCTGGCCCGAGGGGATTCGATCGATCCAGGTCTGGGACAATCGAATGCCGTCCTATTTCTTTCGGATCTTCGGTCGACCAGTCCGCGCGACTGTCTGTGAATGCGAACGCAGCAACGAGCCCAGCATTTCACAAGCGCTACATCTGCTGAACTCGCCCGAAGTGAATGAGAAAATCGCGCATCGCCACGGAACCGCTCGCAAACTGGCGGATTCGCCGCTCTCGGACGATCAAATCATTGATGAAATCTACCTGGCGACACTCAGCCGATTCCCGACAGATGAAGAACGGCAGTTGATGAAATCCGCATTCAGCGCGGCGAGCGAGAATCGGCGAGTTGCAGTGGAAGACATTCTGTGGTCTGTGCTGAACACCAAAGAGTTCTTGTACAACCACTAAGTCTTGAGATTGGCAACGCAAGGCATTGCGAAGGAGTATGGGCGATGTTTCAGCTTCCATTTCCAGGTCCACGGCAACGACTTTGTAACAGTGTAAGTCGCCGCCAGACACTGCGGTTAGGTGCGACCGGTTTGTTTGGCGGGCTGACATTACCGGGCCTGCTTCGAGCCGAAGATGCCGCGAAGGCGGACGGCCAGAAACGAAATGCGAAGGCCAAGTCGTGCATTTTCATCTTCCTGGAAGGGGGTCCCCCTCAACAGGACATGTGGGACCCCAAGCCCGAAGCACCCGTCGAAATTCGCGGTCCGTTCCAAACGATCCCGACGAAGACCCCAGGAGTCATCTTTACCGAGCATTGCCGAGAATGCGCCAAGATTACCGATAAGTTCACTGTCGTCCGCAGCCACACTCATACCGACAACGGCCACGCGACGGGCTACCACTATGTGATGACAGGGCGCCGACCCACATTTGCCGATGGCGAATATCCGATCCCCACGAATGAACTCTATCCCTCCCTTGGATCGATCATCAGTCGTGAATTGGGTTCGAATGGGACAGTCCCACCTTACATCAACATGCCCCATCCGATGTCAGCGGGAGGGCCGGGTTACTTCGGGGCCGAATACGCACCGTTTGTCATTGAAGCCGATCCCAGCCAGCCTGATTTTGAAGTTCGTGATTTGGGTCAGATCGAAGGCCTGTCAATCCAGCGGGCAGACCTACGACAGCGACTGCTGGCCGGTCTCGAGAAGCGCCAACCGGGGACGGGTCGAGCCGCCGCCATGGGAACGTACTACCAGAAAGCTCGCGACTTGATGACATCGCCCGAAGCGCGCAAAGCGTTC
>DASYEA010000480.1:0-4284 GCA_036499265.1 Schlesneria sp.
CCACTCGCATATCCGACAGCTTTGTAACTTCGTGTCTGTATTTCTGCTGAACGCTGCATTCCCGTTTGCAAAGTCACTCGCCGTAAGTCCGATATCTCATGCTTGGACGGCAAGCGCAGAGACGGAATTCGGGAGCGGCGAGGATGCAGACACTTCAGGGAAATCGTTTGGTTGTCGTCCCCCGTGAGTGGATGACTCGTCTCTTCTGGTCAGTCGTGTGGTTGATGACTTTGGTCGTCGCCGCACCGCGTCTGGTTGTCGGAGCTGACGCCCACTTGTGGCGGACTGATTTCGACACGGCCCTTCGTGAAGCCGAAGAGAAGAAGTTGCCGCTGATGATGCACTTCTATGCCGACTGGTGCATGCCCTGCCAGAAAATGGAACAGACCGTTTTCAACTCGTCTTCCGTTAGAGAAGTCCTGACGACCCGATTCGTGGCCGTGAAGTTGAACTCAGAGAAGAACCAGCATCTGGTGCGACGGTACGGCTTCGAGATTCTGCCGACGGACATGGCAATTGATCCGTTGACCGGCCGTGTACTGGTGCTGCATTCGGGATATCTCGATCAACCTGGGTACATGAAGCTGGTCCGTCAGTGCGAAGTGGCTTTCCAGAAGGCTCATCCCGCTCCCCCTGCCAATCAGCAGCCTGCAGAATCCCCATCGGAAGCGGCCAACAAGCCCGAGCCTCAGTTGGGTGATCCGCAGCCCGTTGTGGGGTTGGATGGCTACAGCCCGGTCGCCATCGTGAAGTCGCGAAAGTGGAATCGCGGTTCCGCAACCTACGGTTGGGATTACAAGGGCGTACTCTACTACATGTCATCTCGGGAAGAACTGATCGAATTCCGAAAGTCTCCCGAAACGTTCGCACCAAAGTTGCTCGGATGTGATCCTGTGATCCTGTGGGAGACAGATCGAGCGATCGCGGGAACCCCCGACTATGCCGCCTTCTACGATGACGAACTGTATCTGTTCAAGTCAGAAGAACGCCGCAAGCAGTTCAAGGCCAACCCTCAGAAGTTCACACGACTGCAGCAGGCTGTGAAGGTCGAAAAGATTGAACGAACAGCGATGCGATAGCTAACAATGAGGCTGGGTAAGCAGTCACTCTTCCTCATTCAAGCGTCTCAAGGTCTTCGACAGCCTTGAAGTGTGTTTTCTGGGCTTCGTTGAGAATAGGCCACGCCTGACCCGCACTCGGCAAGTTAAACCCGGCGACCCACTGGCCGGTCAATTGCTCTATCATTTGCTGACGCGGGACAGAGCCCAAGAAAAATCTGCTTTATCGGCGAACGACTAAGTTACAACTCGGCCGACCGATTAGACAATCCGTCTTTTTGGATTGCGGATTTGAGAGGCTCGGTCGATGATAAAGCAAAGTCATCTGGTCATTTATGGCTCCGATGGTTCTGCGATTATTGCCGAAGTCACTAGCAGATTTGGTGTTTTGGCCCCAAACAGCTTGTCGTCTACAAGTGAGCGAGGCATAATTTCGGGCGACGGGCCTGTCGATCACCTCGCACATTTTCAAGTTGGAATCTGAATGCGGACTCCGCTGATTTCCGGAGCGTTCTGGGATCACCTGTCAAAGAGCAGGTTGCTTTCTCCCGAAGAAGTTGCGTCTGTCTCTCGCGAATTTCAGCGTCGTGGCGTCGAAACCGATGCGGACGCCGCTCGGCTGCTGATCGAGCGTGGATTACTGACCCAGTACCAGGCGGATCGCCTGCTGGAGGGCCGTGCCCGCGGATTCTTCTTCGACAACTACCGCATCTTAGACCTGCTTGGCGCAGGCGGTATGGGCTGGGTCTACAGGGCAGAGGACTGTCACTCGAAAGAATCGGTCGCTCTGAAGGTTCTGCTGGATCGCTTGAAAGAAGATCGCGGCATGCTAGCCCGCTTCCAACAGGAAGCTCGTGCCGGTCTGTTGCTGGATCATCCTCACATCGTTCGGACTCGGGCCACCGGATCTGCCGGCGGGCTCATGTATATGGTCATGGATTACGTTGAAGGCCCCAGTCTGCTGGAGCTATTGCTGCGTCGTCGACGGCTCTCGTGGGCGTTGGCTTGCGATGTGGGACGACAAGCAGCACTGGGCTTGAGTCATGCTCATGAGCGCGGTCTGGTCCACCGCGATGTGAAGCCGCAAAACCTGCTGATCGACCACCGAGGCCACGTCAAGTTGTTGGACTTCGGCCTGGCAATGATGCGCGAAGGGGAAGGGGGCGCGGAATTCTCGATGGCCATGATCTTCGGCCACGAGTGTATTGGAACACCCGCCTTCATGGCACCGGAGCAAGCACGAGACAGCTTGACCGCGGATGCTCGGTCCGATGTCTATGGCTTGGGGTGTACGCTGTTCTCGGCGTTGACAGGTGACACGGTCTTTCCGTTAAGGAATCCGCACGAAGTCGTGAAGGCGCACCAGACTCAAACTCCACGCTCCGTCCGCGACCTCGTTCCAGAGATTCCGCAGGTTGTCGCCGATATCGTCACGAAGATGCTGGCCAAGAATCCAGATGACCGCTTCCAGACTGCGGCTGACGCGGCAGAAGCTCTCGCCAAATGGTCGAAGAGTGAAGCGGTCAAATTTGACCTTCCAGAGATCTTGGCGGAACGTACTCAAAGCGCGCTGGAAAAGCTGACGGAATTGCACAAGAGTCGACCAGGCGCCGCCAGTTCGACGACTCGCTTATCGAAACTGAGTTCCGTCGCGGAGGCTTCGGATCGATTGCATGCGGAACGATCCGCTCGAATGGGTCGCGAACTTGCCGCAGGACATAATCCTGCCGGACGACTCGAAGTTCAATTGATAGACCGGCAAGTGTCGGTCAATGGTTCCGTTGATTTCACCTCTGACTTTCGAGCGCCGCATCGGGGCAAGGTACTGATCCAGCTCGGCGGCGGGCCAGAAATCCCATTGATCTCCGAGCGGATTGTCATCGGTCGAGCGGACCAGTCCGATCTGCAAGTTCCGGAGCCTTCGGTTTCCGGAAGGCATTGCGAGTTGCACTTCGATGGCAGTTCCTGGTGGATCAACGACTTTAAGAGTCGCAATGGGACTCGAGTGAATGGGAAGCCCGTGAACCGCCGTCAGATCGCAGATGGCGATGTAATCTCCATCGGAAACTCGATTCGACTTCGCTTCGAGAGCGCTGGTGCCAGCGCCGCCAAAGGCCCCGCAGTCGTCGCTCGTTCGCGCTCGCCTCTTCAGATCGCGTTAATCGCAGCGGCAACTTTAGTGGCAGTCGTGATCGGTCTCGTGGTCGCATTTCATTAGCAGCGTGTGACTGCGAGCCACTAATTTACTTTTGGCCAGCCTTTTTGGTCGCGAGTTCTGCAACCAGGCGATAGGGTTTGCGATCCTGATACAACTTCAGTCGCGACTCGTGCTCTGCCTTAAGCACTTCCGGGATCAGATCATTTAGACTTCTTTCAATTTCAGTCGCTTTGTCAAATTCGCCAAGCTCAGCGTGGGCAGCCGCCAAAGTCGCAACATAGGAATAAGACTTCTTCCAATCTCCCAACTCTTTCGCTTTCGTCATTAGCTCCATCGCATTGCGTCCGTCTCGGACATTGTCATCGGGACAGGCTGCCCGTAGCAGAGCCAGATTGATCGGAAGATTGAAATCGGTTGGGTCGGCTTCGATGGCTTGTTCGAGATCCGCAGCCGCCGTCACATAGACACCCTTTTTGATCCAGATGAGACCGCGTAGCTGGAGCGCGCGGGCGTGCTTGGGTTCGCGTCGCAGCAACTCATTGTAGTCGGTGATCGCGTTGTCATCGTCACCTTGAAGGCCTCGCAGAAAGGCCCGATTCAACCGCGACTCCTGGTCTCCTGACTGCAACCGCAGCGCCTCGTCATAATCGGCAATCGCCTTATCGAACTTGGACTTCTTCTGCCAGACCGCGGCTCGTTCGCGATACGTGTCGGCATAGGTGGGGTCGATGCGAATGGCCTCGTTGTAATCGATCAGAGCACGATCGTAATCCTCTTTCTCTACCCAAACCATCCCTCGATTAACGAGAACCAAGCTGCTCATCGGATCCAGTTGAAGCGACTTGCCATAATCATCGAGCGCCTTGTCGAGTTCACCCTTCTGGGACCAGATGTTCGCTCGAGCGTTGTAGACTTCAGAGAATTTTGCGTTCCGCCGAATCGCTTCGTTGTAATCCTTTAGAGCCTCGTCCAGTTCGTCGCGTTCCTCCAGGGCAACGCCGCGGTCGTAGTAGGCATTCGCCGAATGTTTCCGCTTGACGATCATACTGAAGTGGTTCACCGCAGCAT
>DASYEA010000481.1:0-2248 GCA_036499265.1 Schlesneria sp.
GCAACTCGTGCCACGGGACTCTTGGGATTGAAGGGCTCGACCATTGACTCATAAATATACTGACGCAATGGGTCGCCAATCTTGTTTGGACTCGTCCTGCTTTCGTAGGGCATCGGCAATAAGACGTTGAATCTGTTCTTACCAGGATTCAGCGGCCTCCAGATCGCCCCATAAGGATTCTGTTGGCGATCGGCCTGATGAGCTCTCTCGAACGGAGCCTGCGCCGCCAGAATCGTCATGTTCCAGGGTTCGGTCAGTAACTTCACCACTGTCGGTGCACTCACCAGCCCGATCACCAGCAATGCGACTCCAAGGACTCCCGCCGCAATCAGCACAAATTGCGATTTCGCTGCTGCCGCTTTCCGTACTCGTTTCCGCTTGACCTTGCGTCGTGGCGATTCGAACGAATGAGCCATGAGTGTTTCACCCGGTTTTTAGGACGAAGAGACGACGACAAGACTTGGAATATTGCCTCGTTTATGCGTTAAGTCAATCATGGTCATTAATCAGTAAGCAGTCTCGTACGACTAATTGCAGTCGAGCGCAGAGCAGAGTAAAAGACATTCTCTGCAGAATTAGTCCTACCCTTAGAATCTCCGAGCCGCCGCATGTTTGATCCGTACCGTAAGTGGTTGGGAATTCCGCCGAAGGATCAACCCCCGAACCATTATCGCTTGCTGGGGGTTGAGCTCTTCGAGAGCGATCTGGATGTGATCGAGGGAGCGGCAGAGCGGCAGATGAGCTTCGTCCGGCAGTACCAATCGGGTGAGCATGCGACCGCCGCAGCCAAGATCTTGAACGAGTTGGCGATTGCTCGCTTGTGCCTGTTGAAACCAGCGACAAAATCGGCCTACGACAAAAAGCTGCGTGCGGACCAGGTTCGTTCCTCCGATGCTGAGCAGCAGTTTTCCGACGTCGCATTTGACGATTTGCAGCCAGCCCCCAGAAAGAAAACTCGCAAGCCAAAGCCCGTGTCCGCAAACCAATCGCTGCTCATCGGCGGCGGGGTCGCGGCACTGATCATCGTGTTGGTCGTAGTCATGCTTCCTCGGGGGCGACGAAATCCACCCGTCGACCAATCGAGCACGATCACTGCTGGCAATCCGAGCATCGAAAAACTGACGCCTTCGGCAGCAATCGCATCGCCGTCGCCGGATTCGATGCTGTGGACGGAACCGAAGCTTGTGGTCGAACGAGTGGGAAAACCAGTCGATCTGATGAAATCAGTGGATCTCGCTCGCGATGTCTCACAAGGGGAATGGAAGCAGACAGCGACGGCGTTGATTGCCGCTCCAAATAGCCGCCTGTATGTGCCAGGGAAACTTCCGGACGACTATCAGGTCAGCCTTGTCGCTCGCCGAATCGACGGAACGCAAGGACTGCTTGTGGGCTTTATGATGGCCGGCCGTCAAGGCGTCTCGATCGTCGATGCCTGGGGTTCGACGGTCAGCGGCCTGTACGTCGACGGCCGTGAAGTCAACGACAACTCAACAACCTTTCGAAGCAAGCCTTTGGCTGATCATACCGTTCAAATCGTGCTCACCATTCATCCGGGCCATTTTCACATGGCCGTGGACGGGAAGACGATCACCAACTGGCATGGAAATCCCGAGCAACTGTCACTGTTCTTTGGTCAGGGCAGTCGCGAATCTCTCTTTTTCTCCACAGCCGATTCGGGCTTCGTCATCGAAACGGCAACAATGGTTCCCATTAAACCCGAGCCACTTCTGACACGGCCCGAACGTTTGACGGATCTCGTCGATGTCCAGTCGCTGATTGATTTGGATCGCGATACGCAGCGTGGGATCTGGGGCGTCAACAAGGGAAAGATTTCCAGTCCCGAAGGACTGGGACAGGTTTGCCTGCCCGTCATCGTGCCAGAGGAATACACGCTGTCCGCGAAGATCTTGCGTCCGGAGTCTGCAGGAGGCGACCCGACGGTCATGATCGGGTTGATCGCCGGTCAACAGCCCTGCCGTATCACTTTGAAGGCAGACGAAGGGGTGGGCCTGGATATGATCGATGGACGTCGCTGGAACGAAAATGGGGCGCGTCTGGAGGTTCCGTTCTGCCGCTCCGGTATTCCCGCTCAGGTTGATTTCACGGTGACAAAGCAGGGCATTCGGCTGGAAGTAGAAGGGAAAACGTTAATTGATTGGCAAGGGGACTTCTGGCGGCTGTCGATGCCTGACGAATGGGCCACAGTGGATAGTCGCAAACTCTTCATCGCCACCAAGAGTCATTTCCA
>DASYEA010000482.1:0-2680 GCA_036499265.1 Schlesneria sp.
TGTGCGGACAATACAACTGTAGCCGATCTCGTCCGATCGTCAAACCCTGGTCAGGGGTTAGGACTTCATATTGTTCGAGTCAGCGATCTCGACAACCGAGCTTGGCGATGGCCCCTTGCCAACCGCGACGAAGCAGGCCACGGCAAATAGATCGCGGAGCAGGGCAATGAACGCGAGGTATCTATACTCACGAGAGGGATGGAGCCGGTGGCAGGAACGCCAGCAGCAGACTTAAGGCACCGATTGTCATCAAGCGAGATGGAGTCGAGAGAGACCGCACGATTGTTCTGATTCGAATCATTGTCCCCCTCTGAGGATTCGCCGAGGCTCCACAGCCCAACTGACCACCCGATAAGGGCCGCACCCAATCGTTTGCTGCTACCCTGCTAATCGCTATCCCATAACCGCTTCACCAGTTACAACTATCCTCAAAAAAACATTCCGCAAAATGTCGAATCGAGGTCTCGCCGTTCGTTCAATTGGTGGAGCGTGAGCAGGTTGCTCAGCAAACGAAAGCGGCGATCGCCGCAAGTCGAATTCAAACAGCGAACTTGGGAGAATGATCATGCGAGTCATGGTGCTGGTGAAGGCGTCGAAGGACAGTGAGGCCGGTGTGATGCCCAGTGAGAAACTTCTGGCTGAAATGGGTGCCTACAACGAGCAGTTGGTGAAAGCCGGAGTGATGCTGGCCGGAGAAGGCCTGCACCCCAGTTCCAAGGGAGCTCGCGTCCGGTTTTCGGGGACCAAACGAACCGTGATCGATGGGCCGTTTACCGAGACAAAAGAGCTGGTCGCCGGCTTCTGGATCTGGCAGGTCAAGTCGATGGACGAAGCGAAAGAGTGGCTGAAGAAGGCTCCGAACCCGCACTTCGATGACTGCGAAGTCGAAATCCGCCAGATCTTCGCCCCCGAAGACTTCGGCGAAGCCTACACACCAGAACTGCAAGCCCAGGCCGAAAGCCAGCAGGAGCGTATGGACAAAATGCAGGGGAAGTGAGGAAGAAAGGCGATTGCAAATTGCAAATTGAAAAATGCAAATTGAAAATTTGGAAGGCGGGAAGAGGAATGCGTGAAACGTCAAATGGATAATTCAGACCTCGGCTGAACACGCTTTTCTCTTTCAATTTAAAATTTGCATTTTGCAATTCGCAATTTGCAATGTCTCTCTTACCCAGCCATCAAGGAGATATGATACGATCACCATCCTCTAAGCATCGAGCCCACCAGCAAAACAAGGAACATCTCACCTCATGACAGCTTTCCTCCTGCGTCGAGATGTTGTTCTGTTCACGCTCGTGATCTCGCTGCTGGTCTCGTCCGCCAACGCGGGCAACTGGTCGCGGTTTCGAGGGTCTCAAGGAACGGGACTGGCCGCATCCCAGGATAAGCTGCCGACAGAGATCGGGCCGGGTGTCAATCAATTGTGGCGGACGGAACTGCCTCCAGGTCACTCATCGCCGGCTATCGTCGGAGATCGAATCTTCCTGACGGCAGTGAAGGGTACTGATAAGAAGGAGTTACTGACGATCGGGCTGGATCGCGCCACCGGCAAGATCCAGTGGGAGGCACCTGCTCCTTATGAAAAACTGGAGGGAATCCATTCGATCGGCAGCCACGCTCAAAGCAGCCCCTGTGCCGACGCCGATGTCGTGGTGAGCTTCTTCGGATCGAGCGGCCTGTACTGCTATGACCACAGCGGCAAAAAGCTTTGGTCCAAGCCGATGGGGCCGTTCAACAACGACTTTGGAGCGGGAAGTTCGCCGCAGCTTGTCGGAGACAAAATCATCCTCTGTCAGGATCACGACCTCGATTCGTTCCTGATGGCGATCGACAAGAAAACGGGCGAAACGGCTTGGAAGACGGATCGATCCGAGTTCCCTCGCAACTACTGCACACCGATTATCTGGGATAACGCGGGGCAGAAGCAGATCGTGATCGCGGCCACGCTGCGAGTCGTCGGCTATGACTTGGAGACCGGCAAGGAAGCGTGGACCGTGCGAGGCATCTCGCGCAGTGTCTCCTGTTCACCAACCATTGGCGACGACGGCAACCTGTACATCGCTGGTTGGGCCGCGGGAGGCGACGACAACGAAAAGATCCGCGTCGAGCCGTACGACTCCATCGTTTACAAAGACAAAGACCAGAGCGGCACCCTTGAGGAGGCCGAACTGCAAGACGGCCCCGTCTATCAACGGTTCACTCAAGCCGACCGCAACAAAGACGGGAAAATCACTCCCGCCGAGTACGAGTTCTTCCGCAGCCTGTTCGCCGACGGAAAGAACATGGTGATCTCGATCAAGCCGGGAGCAAAGGGCGAAGCGACAGATACCAGCGTCCGCTGGCGACACGCTCGACTCGTCCCATTCTGTGCATCGCCGCTTTACGTCGATGGACTGGTCTTCACGGTGAAAGACGGCGGAGTGCTGCAGTGCCTGAACGCCGGGACCGGGAAGCAATTGAAACAGCTTCGACTCGAAGCCAGCGACAGTTATTACGCCTCACCCGTAGGCGGCGACGGCAAGGTCTATGTGCTCGACGAGATCGGCCGACTGACAGTCATCAGTGCGACCGACCAGGCCGAAGTGCTGCACACGGCTGATTTCAAGGAAGACGTCTTCGCGACTCCGGCCATCGTGGATGGTCGCATCTATCTACGAACGGCCAAGGCGCTGTACTGCTT